>JAISRQ010000092.1 GCA_031273545.1 Holosporales bacterium | reverse complement strand
CGGCGGCATTCCGTGTACTAGGGCTGCATATGTCCGCATTGCGCGTTTTTGGGGGAGTCCGTCATCTCCTACTATGGGGCAGAATTGTGCAGCCAACGCAGCGTGTGCAGCGTTTGTCTTTGCTACCAAAATAAGACCGGACGTATCTTTGTCCAGACGGTGAACGATTCCCGGGTGGTCTCCCATGTCGGACAGTTGCGGACAGTGCGCGAGTAATGCGTTTACCAACGTATCTTCGTAGTGCCCTGCAGAGGGGTGGACAACCAATCCCGCAGGTTTATTTATGACGAGTAATGAGTCATCTTCATATACGATGTCGAGGTCGATTTGTAATGGCTCCCTCTGGGTGGTCGGCGAACATTCACGTACAGCAATCACGCCATTTTCGCAAACTTTGTGCTTTGACTGTGTGACCACCACGTCATTGCATGTAATGCGCCCTTCGCTAATCAACTTTTGCGCATGCGAACGGCTGCATTGCAGGAGTTCCGCCAGGGCGACGTCTAAGCGGGCTCCATTTAGGTTTGCTGGAACGTGAACGGTTTGCACGTTACCTGCTAACAAGCCAGCCTATTAAAAAGATTGCAATCGTCATTCCGCCAATTATTGCAACTTTTTTGAAGATCAACCTCCTGGGTAACCTATTCCTATTGGCAGGTACGGCTGTTATTTCCGTAATGTAGTACTTGCTCATCGAGTCCATATGTGTAAGCCGCGTTAGTGTTGCACACATGCGGATGGTAACATATGTCAACGAATCGAGAAAGTTGTAGAAAAGGACAGGCTATTCCACCGCCTGCGTTCCTGTAATATAGAGAATAACCTGCCTTGGGTATGCGATGAGGTGTTTATACAGGATCGATGTCGACTACGAAAGGGCAGGTAAATGTTCTGGCGCATTGCGAAACTTAGCCGTGGGAGCAGCACAAAAAATGAATATTTCATGCGCAAATTTTATATTTAATTTTGGCAAACATTATAAGCGTGGAATCAAGTTTATATTGGAAAACTGGACGGCCCTGTTGACTGATAAATATCATGGGGGTACTTGCTGATTACTTGTTAATTAATTTAGCATCCTATTCGTGGTCAGAACGTAATCTAGGGATTTTAACTAACTTGCACCAACCCGCCATTTCTCATCTCCAATATCCGGCTTCCAAAAGATTCTATGTGTTTCGTATTGTGCGTAATCAGCATACAGGCCTTTTTTTCCAATGCTACAATTTTTTCCGCAATTTTCATTACCATTGACGAATTTTTCGGGTCTAGCGATGCCGTTATCTCGTCCAATAGCAAAAGGTCGTAGTCCGTAATTGTCGCCATAATCAGGCTTAACGCCTGTCTCTGCCCTCCGGAAAGGTTCCTTGTTTGTTCATATAATCTATTCTCAAGGTTCATTTCAAGAATACGCAACTTATCTTTGAAAAACGCAATTGTTGACCCTGTAAGTTTCTTGTATCCATTTCTTATATACGCAAGTGACAAATTTTCGAGAATAGTCATTTCACCAACGGTTCCAAGCCTTGGGTCTTGCAATACACTAGCAATCCACTTTGTTCGCTTATGTTGTGGAGTATCTGTTATATCCATGTTCTTGAAAAGTATTTTCCCGGATCTTGGTTTGATTTCTCCAGAAATTACGTTAAACAAAGTGGTTTTCCCAGCGCCATTTGCGCCAACTATCAAAACGAACTCGTCAGATTTCACAGTTAATGTGAGGTCGTTTAAAGTGTTCCTAACACTTACGTTGGATAAGCTAAGCATTTTGTTCTCTCTTTCTCTTTATGATTATTGTAAGAATTATTACTATTCCGGTTATTAAATTTAAGTCTTGAGTCCTTATTCCAAAAGTATTGCTGTGCAGTGCTATGTATATTACCGTCCTGTATAATACCGCGCCAAGCATACATGACAAAATCGCGAGCGGTGCCTTTTTAAATGGCAGAATTTTTTCACCAAGAACAACCGCAGTTAGCCCGGTAACGAGAGTCCCAGTTCCTTGTGATATGTCGCAAAAACCTTGATATTGACTAAATAAACTGCCAGCAAATGCCACCAAAGCATTGCTAATGACAACACCAGCCACAGTCATTGCTCCGACATTAATGCCGGATGTCGATGCAAATTTTTTGTTGTAGCCGGTTGCTCTGAGTTTTAGGCCAAACCCACTCGAGAGCAAGAATATTAATCCCAAAACGAGAGGCATCAAAATAACTAGCACAGTTACTGACAAGTTGTTATTTGTAAATATTGTAATGTCATCAATGAATGTTATATTCGGGGAGTCGTTCATTATACGAAGATTCACAGAATATAACATGAACGCTACAACGATTCCTGCGAGTAGGTCAGTTATTTTGAGCTTCACGTTTAGGAATCCAGTAACAGCCCCGGAAAGTCCGCCCGCAAGTAATGAGGCTGCCATTGCGATATATGGATTGCCACCTGATTTTATAAGCATAGATGAAATTGCCGCCCCTGTTACAAAGCTGCCATCGCATGTTAGATCTGCGAAATTTACGGTGCGAAACGTAATGTATATTCCGACGGCTGCAATTCCAAAAATCAAGCCAACGTTTACGATTGTGATAAGTTCTTGTCCGCTAATCATGATCCTACTCCTTCTTGTTTGTTCGCCGAAGTGTCCGTGCCTTGTGTGTTTGAAACGCCTACCTTTTGTGTGTTTGAAGCCCCCATGCCTTGTGCTTTTGAAGACATGCCTTGTACTCTTACGCTTTGTGTGTTTGAAGCATCAACGCCTCGTGTGTTCTTTGCTATGACTTTTTCTGCGCGTGTTAATACGCTATCGGGGATTATTATTCCAATAGCTGATGCGGCGTCAATATTTACAAATAATTCCGTTTTAACTGGGTACTCCACAGCAATAGAGTTTATATCCGCTCCGTTTTTTACTTTTTCTATTATCTTTCCTGTTTGAACGCCAATGTCGTACTGGTTTGGACCAAGCGACGCCAAGCAACCCTTTTCAACCTGGTCTGTATCGCTAACGTACACTGGGACTTTATTTGCTGTACATACTTTTATTACAAAAGATATTCCAGCGAGTACTGTATTATCATTACTTATAAACACAGCATCTACGCGCGTGACTATGGAATTCACTGCTTGAGGGATATCTGAGGATCTTTGTATGCTTTGCTCAACTAATTCTATGCCCATTTCCTTTAGCACAACTCTTAGTTTTTCAACAATGGCAACGGAATTAGACTCGCCAGAATTGTAAATAATTCCCAATTTTTTCAAATTTGGCTGTATTTCCCGAAACAATTCTATTTGTGGACGTAATTGCACGAAATTAGAAACCCCTGTAGCATTTGAACCAGCAAATGAATTCGATATATCACTAGGATTTGTCACGGAACTGAACACCAGCTTTAGGTTGCCGTTTTTCGCCATTGAAAAAGAGGCAAGCGCAGGAAGTGTACCAATGGCAACGAACACAGGAGAATCTTCGCCAGCAACTTTTGAAGCAATCTGTGACGCCGTTGCTTGGTTCGCTTGGCAAGTATATGTATCATAGACGACATCTTTATACTTACTAAGGTAGTCCATTATACCATTCGCAACAGAATTTAGTGCGTCGTGTTCTATCGCTTTACAAATTGAAATACGAAAGCAGTTGTTTGTTTGCTTTGGTTTCATGAATGCAGTCGTCAATATTACAGCAAGCAAAATCCCGCAGGGAATAATCATGTTTTTTACATTTATCAATTTATTGATCATTTTCCTTTCCCCTTTTTACATTTGCTATTTTCTTCAAAACACTTTTGTAACCTGCATACGATTCCTTGTTGAGGAAGCGTGCCACTCTGGTTACCGTGGTTGTGCTTGCGCCAGTTACACTACTTATTTCGCGATAAGAATGCTCAGAAGCATTAAGCAGCTGACATACTCGCCACCTCTCTTTTAATGCTGCAAGTTCTTGTGGTGTGCAGAGGTCGATCATGAAGCACTCCGCTTCTTCCTCAGAATCAAGCAGCAAAATCGCTTCGAATAAACTTTTCATGTTGTTTTCGTTGTCCATAAATCAAAATCGGCCATTGTTTTATTGTATTATCACAATGGCACAGTGTTATTGATTCTGCAATAAAAACTTTCGTTGATTCCTGTTTACTCCGGGCGACTTCAAAGATTGTTAGGCCAGGTTAGGCCAGGTTAGTACAGTTTGTTGGATGTTAATTTGACGGTATGCCCCTTAGGAGGGATGAATCGTTTGTGGTTTTTCCCTCACAAAGTCAAAGGGATGTTGCTGATTATTGTTATCTTTGTTTATTGTGCTAGCTATAGTCAACCAACTTGCAGTAATTCTCAACACTTAGCATCTCATCGCCTCACCAAAATTCCGCACATTGGACCGTTATTCATCATCATCATGGCCGTTTCAATATTTTCTTCTGTGCAGTTATAAAGAATTTTAACCTCGGAATCCCTCTTCATACGATCAATTGTACAAATAGTCCCGACAACCCCGGCGCGTTCATCATCCCCTTGAAACACGTCAATTCCTTCACCATCTTGAGACTTCGTTCCATTAATGAATCCGTAATTAATTGGGTAAATTAAATCTGGAAATCTTGGATGAGCGAACCCGATTGGACGGTCAATTGTTATCCCGTTTTCTTTTATCAATAATTCTAATGATTGAAAAAATTCGTCGTGTTTTGCGTTCTTATTTATCATAAAAGTCCTCCTAAAAAGCTACTCTAATAACTCAACTTACAGCCGTTTTTAAGTATTCCCACTTGGCAAACATGCGTTGCACGCCGTGATTATCCGGCAATTTTTCCTTTTCGTGAAGGAATACCCATTTTAGATCGTGTGACTCTTCGCTCACGGTGAAAGGCTCATCTTTCATGGCTTTCAAGTAAAAACGCACATCGTAATGATAGTGTTGAGTAATGTCTTCGTGAGGCGGAATAAAGTGAACGCCAATATCAAATATATCTGCTCGAACAGGCTCGATATTTGAAAGTCCGGACTCTTCATAAGCTTCCTTCAAAGAAACGCGCAACAAATCAGAATCGCCATCAGCATGTCCGCCAAGCTGAATCCATTTCCCGAACTTCCTATGATGTGTCAGCAAAATCGCATCGCCTGCATAGTTTTCCAACCAACAACTGGCGGTGAAATGTCCTTCGACGCAGTTCCGATCAAAACAGTCAGGTTCACGGGCTAAAAAATCTAACATTCTTCGCTTATCTTCCAATTCTACTTGGTCTGTTGGTGCGTAATTATTGATTAATTCAATGGCAAGATTGCGGTGCATAAAGACAAATTTTTATTGATTGACTGCTCGATAGTACTCAATATTGTACGATTTCACAATGCAAGCATTCGCTCGCATAACAGTCTGTAATATTTTATGAAGTGGTGTAGATGTAAATTATTTATTAATTATTGCCTGTTATAATGGAATAATAAAAGAATTGTATATTACTTTGGTTTTAAAAAATGAACAGAATTGTTACTAGCGCAATATTTTCGTTGCCGTTTTCGTTATGCTCTCTTTGCTGCACGCTGTACTCCATACCCCGAAGTCCTTCAGCTCCGAATATTGATGCTTTTGTTGATCAGCCTATGATTGAGCCTAGTTCAACAGGAAATGACACGCTAGAATTCGATTCAGATTTAGAGAGTTTTAAATACACTGCGTACTTGTTAGCCAACGAATTGGGGTTTTACCGTAAAAATGGAAAGATCTTTTTGGACATATCGTATCCAAGATTGTGGAGTTATGTAGAAAGACTTAGAAAGCAAAGTAAAATTGATGATTCTGTATATACAGTTCTACGCAACGTAAACGAGATGAAGAGCAATGATTTATACCAAGAGTCGTTGCAGTGGATATTGGATACAAGCGAGCTTACAGATGAATTTAAGTCAAAGTTTAAACAGGTGTTTGACGATATGGTCCGCGTATCTACGGGAGAACAGCGAATTAAGTCGCTAATAGTGTTACAAATATTGATTAATAACCGCATAGGAAATATTGGTGGATCATTTTATTTCAATAAGAAGATTACAGTTAAAGAAAGAGAGCGTATATCCTACCGCGGTACCGATCACAGTTTAATGTTTAATTTTAACGAAGATAATTTGATATTTGTTGGTTCAGAAGAATCCCAACAATGTCCGTTGCACGTAGGACAAATATCAGGGGGGTGTTTACATGAGCTCTCTCACGCGTTCCATTTTATGTTAGGGTTCAGTGGAGGCGCTGTTAATGTACGGAATGACATCTCATCTGGGGGTTTTTTCGATAATCCTTCCTTGT
>JAISRQ010000064.1 GCA_031273545.1 Holosporales bacterium | reverse complement strand
CAAATGTTACTAAGCTGATTGCAGGAATTGATCTGCATCACATGGTCATTTTATACGATTCCTTCGGTAATTTGTTCAACAAAATTCACTTTGTAATCAAATACCTTACATCAAATAGTCGTTCATTTATTTAAAGGCTTGTTCATTAATTGTTTTCCTACCTTGCGCTTTACTTGCTCAATCTTCCGTACGACATTCGGTTCTTTTTGTTGGCAATAAAGCGACAAACAACAAAGGGCAAGCAGCACATCATCTGTCGAGTATTGCGAAATATCTCCAAATGCCACATCCTCTTCGTCTATCCGTTCGAAAAAAAACTGGCTAGAACCCGCAGAATCTGAGCATTTCAGGGAGTCTAATGTTTTACTTGCAACGTGAGCATCCGACATGTCTGTTTTTCCCTTTCGCACTGAGCGTGACGCAATTTTTGTAAAATTTGCATCTTGAGTAGGAAATATATCTGCAATTGTTGCACTGTATCCTTTGAACCCGTTTCCCGTCGCATCGCCCTTGCACGCTGCCTCATTCGCCATTTTCATTAAAGAATGTTTTGAATTTTTCTTCTCTTTGGAATTTTCATTGCTGAGGCTGAGTATACCTCCACGTCCCTTGTCGCCGCTCTCATTATCGCGCTCAGCTCGGTCAGACTTTGACAACTTTGTGTTTTCTTTTCCGTTTGAATCTTCACAATTTTTATTGTCACTACGTGGATTTACTAAGTGCATGCTTGTAATATCACTTTCAATTTTTACCCAATTTTTATCAAATGAGCTCATTTTTAGAATTTCAGTTGCCGAATTATTTTTTTTATTGGCCGTAGGCTTATACGGGCTAGGCCTTTTGTTTGCCTTGCTTTTAGCCTCTGCAATGAAAATTTTAAAAATATTTCCCAATATTGGAGCTTTTTTTAATATTTCCCCGCACACAGCCTCGCCTACGTGTTCCGCTTTCGCAGGAGAACAAAGTGTACGTCCGTAAAAATAAATAGATAAAGCGTATAAGGACAGTACATTCAAAAATAAAGGTTCAAGTTTTTGACATAAGATTCGTTCTATTTCGGGGCTAATAAGGATGAATTCTTTAGATAAGTCATCGTAGCTTTTTCTTAAAAGAGTCATGTTTTTGTTGGTTAATGCGAATTTACATTGCTCCAAAATAGGAAACAATCCCTTCAACTTTGCTTTCAACAGTTTTGGAACTTGAAGCTGCTTTATGGCGGATTCATTGATCTCAGCGTTAATATTTGATACGAATGCGAAACAAATAACATACAATAAACGCATATCCTACTCCCCAAAAGATTACGGACTTTTTAGCTCAACAAACGTTTATTATTATTCAGTTTTCCGTTCGCAATCTTTGGATACCTCGGCATCCATCACTCTTGCGTTCGCAATTTCCCGAATGAATATAGTGTTAGTTGATTGTAAAAGAAGCAGCGCGATCTCAGTCCATTTTTCCCCTACGACAATTAAAACACAATTAGACAGGAGTGGTAATACAGTTCTCACACCAATTCCCACAAAGATTTATGTCTTCTTCACAAAGATTTTCGCAGTTTTTAGTCTCGCAAACGCTTATTATTTTTCAATTTTCAGTTCGCATTCATTAAATCTAGAGCCGCGGGAAATTCGCAATATCTCGCCCAAAAAAGTATTTTCCGAATAAAATATTATTACTTACAGGGCAAAGCGTTCAGAACAATAAAAGCTATTTCGTTGCGTCGCTTTATCCTCTGATATAGACTGAGATAGGTTTCGCTTGATCTAATGCGTTTTGATGCGCCCTAATTTTTCAAAATATAAAATCCACCGCGACGGCATAGGCTTTTCAATCGCGTTCGCGGTTGCATCTTACTTAATTGGGCGCATAAATTTGACCCTTGGATATTTGTGCTCCTTGAGTGTCTTTTGGTGTTTATATTTTTTTCGTGTCCCCAACCGAGTTCATCCGACGGAAGGTGGGCTAATTGTGAGCGCAGCTGACGGGAGAGTCGTCTCCATAAAGGAAGTTTTGCCCCCGCCGGAGTTTGGCTTGGGGGATGCGACGCGTACGCGAATTAGCGTGTTTTTAAATATATTTGATGTGCATGTGAACTACATTCCAATATCGGGGAAGGTTACGCATGTATATTATGAGCAAGGACGATTTTTTAATGCCGCCAAAGATAAGGCAAGCGAGCATAATGAAAAAAACGCGCTCGTGATTCAGCTTCCATGCGCCTGTACGCTTGGAGTTGTGCAGATTGCAGGGCTTGTTGCGCGAAGGATCCGCTGCGATGTTCGTTGTGGCGACGTCGTCAAAACTGGCCAATATTACGGGCTGATTCGCTTTGGGAGCCGTCTCGACATATATTTACCCGAACATGCGAAGGTTATGGTCAGCGTTGGGGAACGTGTGTCCGCTTCGGAGACGGTGTTGGCAGAAGTGTCGTGTGAATGCGACAAAGCAGAACAAAAATGAGATAAATATAACAACATAGATTGATATAAATGCAGAGAATTCATTACTAATTTGGAGACAATACGAGTATTAATAAAAAATATTTTAACGCGCATTAATGGAGAATACTTTGACAAGAAGAACCGCATTTGACGCAACGGGCGTTTGCCTCATTGGAGCAGCTGGAAGGCTTGGCCGCGCCATAATAGAGCAGCTCGCGTCCTCCGAGTCGCTGTTTCTGTCCGGGGCAATCGAACACGACCGTAGCCCATACATAGGACAGTTGGCGCACGAAAATGTCCCGTTCTCTTGTGATGCGGCGTATTACGCGGAGGTGAGCAACGTTATCGTCGATTTTTCAACACCTGAGTCTACGGCGCGCATCATTCCCATCGCCCTCGAGCTTCGCAAGCCTTTGGTTTGTGGGGTAACTGGATTGCCTGCGGAAACTATGTCCGCGTTGGCACGAGCAGGGGTACAAATCCCCGTGTTGTACGATTCTAATATGAGTATAGGGGTCGCAGCACTGAAACTCGCGGTTGAAATCTTGTCTAAAACATTGGATTTTGATGTGGAAATTAACGAAATTCACCACGCACATAAAGCTGATGTCCCCTCAGGAACCGCACTTACCCTTGGCGGCGTAGTGTCGAATGCTCGGAGGGCCAAGGGGGATGAAGCGGATATTGTCGTAGGAAGGACGGGAAAAAGAGCGCGCGGAGAGATTGGAATCTCTAGCGTTCGTGGCGGAAGCGCCGTAGGGACTCACACGGTTTACTTTTTCGGGGAAGACGAGACTGTGTCGATTTCACATCAGGCCAGCTCGAGGGCAGCGTTTGCGAAGGGCGTTTTGAGGGCAGCTGCATGGCTTTGCACGAAAGACGAAGGGGTGTATTCCATGGCGGATGTTTGTGCTAGCGAAAGAGTCAGGTAAAAAACAAAGCAGGAAGGCCAGCATAAGGTCGGGTAAACAAAAACGATAAAACTTCGACCCTTACTTATTGGGGCACCGGGATATTCGACATATGCGCTATTATTTAGTACAATGTGCACAATAGGTAGTATTGGTGTGTTAGCGCAATGTCGTTCTCATTAAATATACATTCTTTACAGTTAGAGACTAAATATATTCCTGATGTGGTTAGTTTGTCTTTTACGTCTGACCTTGGGCAGCATGAAATTCTTCCTAATCATGAACCATTGTTTACGACATTAAATCCAGGAAAACTGTCATATAGTTGCGAATCTGGTGAGACGCATGATCTCGCATTTTCGCAAAATGGGTTCCTTCAATTTCAGCAATCGCAATGCGATGTGTGGGTTATTTGACGGAGGTCCCTCTTCTCTTCTCTTCTCTTCTCTTCCTCCTCGCGTTTAGCCTTCTTTCTGCTCTTCTACTTCTGTCTTCTTGAAGGATATTGCCTTTCCATTAATTATTTCGCAAAATTAGCTACGATCTGACTTGGTACAGTGATACTGCATTTAACCTCCGCAGAAAAGCTTGGCAATACCTTTCTTTTATTTCGTGCTTTGCGCAGTTTCTCGAACTCAGCATGAGACAAAATGTCCCCTTCCCTTTTTATATTCACCGCCTCAAATACGATAATCCCAGGGATATGATCTGCTAATTGCTGTAAAAAGTTTACAATGTTCTTGTCTCTTGCCGACTTCATTCCCAAAGACATCGTAAAAGCCGACAGCCCTGCTCCCTTGTGCGCCGTCATATCTATCGGCTGTAACGCGTACTGAGTCCTCATCACATGATGGTCCAACTCCAGCCTCCGTAGCACCCTCGCCAGCGAAATCGAAGTCAATTTCTCCCACATCAATGGGTCCGTTATCCCAAGCTCGTCCAGCTTCGCCTTATAATCCTCGTCAGTTGCACACGACCCCTGGCGCACCTTGTGTTGGCGTATCAGCATGATCGTGCGGTCCCTGGATGCGTCGACCATGCAATCCGTCCAAACCCAGCATGCTACGCTTGCAAACGTAATCACCACCGCCTCCGCGCCGTAAACGACCACGTGGCGACTTTTCAGCACGCCGAACGAGCCGCCAATCCGCGTCGCCCCTCGCTTGAGCTGTCGCATGCGGATGATTAGTATGCGAAGCCAACGACTTTGCCAATTCGAACTCATACGAGGTCCCCTTTTGAAGAGTTATATACCCAATCCCCAAACGATTGCGGGGTTTGGGGGGTAAGGAAACACTTAACTATCTCTCACCTTTTTTTTCCACAATCTTTGGGGCCCCCGGCATTATTAGGACGCGCTATCCACATTTTGCGAAAATTTCGCCCCCCCTCGCTTTAAAACGGAACCTCGTCCAATGGGCTGCTTTGTGACTGCATCATGTCATCATAAGACGAGCCCCCTGCGCCGCCACCATTACTTCCGCCACCAAAGCCTCCAGATCCACCGCCAAAGCCGCCGCCAGTACTGCCAGAGCCGCCCTCGCTGCTATTAATCTTGTCTAAAAGCGCAAGCTCCCCACGGAAACGCGGGATGATGACATCGGTCGTATAGCGTTCTATCCCCTGTTGATCTGTCCATTTTCTTGTTTGAAGTTGTCCTTCTATGTATACTTTACTTCCTTTTTTGACGTACTTCTCAACTACTTCTACGAAATGTTCATTAAATACAGTAATGCGATGCCACTCCGTACGGTCTACGCGTTCGCCAGTATTTTTATCTTTAATTGATTCGCTAGTGGCAACCGAAAATGTCGCGAACTTGCCGCCATCTTGTGTGACCCTAAATTCAGGATCTTTTCCTAAATTTCCGATTAATAATACCTTATTGACTGATCCTGCCATGGTAACCTTTTTTTTACAAAACATCTGGTATAGTGGATTATAGGCAAAATTATTGTAATTATCTATTCGGACGTTCTTTCGTAGCTAAAAAATCGCAAAGTAAGGATTCCGCAGTCGAAAATATGAAAATAACGAAAATATAAAAAATCATGAACTTTTGTAGATTAGATATTGAAAACGACATGTGGCTGAAGCAAGCCACGGAACAGGACTGGGGCCAAGTCATTCAAAAATGCACTGACGCAACGTTAGAAGCTACAGGCTGGGCTCCGCAATCTGAGGTCAGCTTTTTGCTGACGGATGACGCGATTATGCAAGAACTAAATGGGCAACATCGACAAAAAAATGAGACTACTAATGTTTTGTCTTTTCCGTTGATTTCATTCAGCCGCCCAACGGTGCCGGAAAATGAATGTGCGCCAGTCCTCCAGAATCTTGACTTGCAGGGATTTGCGCCGCCAGTGGGAGGAGGCTTTCAGGCCCCAACCAAAAATCTTGATTCACAGCATAATAACAACCAGCGCAATATATCTGACGTGGACGATATTGCGCGCTGCATGCTTGGCGATGTTGTTTTGTCATACAGTACTGTGCTAAAAGAGTCTAAGGCATTGGGTCGCCCTTTTTTGGATCACGTGTTTCACTTGATGACACATGGAGTCCTTCATTTATTGGGGTATGACCACGAAAACGATAGCGAGGCTTTTCTTATGGAATCCTTGGAGATTCTGGTTCTGCAACGGTTTGAAATACCTAACCCTTATGTTTAATTCTTTTTACGTATGTTTAATTTTTTCCATGTTAATTCGAGAACTTAGTTGCTTATGAGTAAAACGATAGATCCACCAGAAAAACGTAGATTTTTGCAGCATCTCGCTCACCACTGCAGGAGAACATGGCGTTGGTGTTTGCGCCGGGAGTCGGATACGTCTTTGAGGGACGCAATCGAAGAGCTAATAGAGGAAGATTCCGAAGGTGAATCCTCCATTGGCACAGATGAGCGTGTGTTGTTAAGCAACGTCCTTAGCCTAAAGGATTTGACCGCCAAAGATGTAATGATCCCGTACGCCAATATCACTGCAGCCCCAATTACCGCGACTCAAGACGAGATTGTTGCGACCTTGGTTAACTCTGGGGTTTCGCAGATTCCTATTTATTCTGGGACGGTGGATAATATTGTTGGCGGACTTTCTTTGAAGGACGTCATTATTTGGATAAACGGACATATGCGCACTGGGTTGAAGTCCATATTGAAGGAGATTCCGTTTATTGCGCCGACCATGCGAACGTTGGATTTGCTTCTTCAAATGCGCGAAACTGGAATGCGCATGGCCGTCGTTGTTGACGAATATGGCGGTGTTGAGGGGCTTGTCACGTTTTCATCGTTGATCGAAGAGATTATTGGCGATATCCAATATGCGGAGGACCACGGGTATAATAACCCGCTTGAGATTACGAATGGGTGCGTTGTGTTGAACGCAAGTACAGCGCTGGAGGAGCTAAATGAATCGCTTGAACAGATATGTGGATTGCAAATTGACTGGCTGAAGGGACATGAGGACGAGGATGTCGACACGATTGGCGGGGTAATTACTTTGCTGGCTGGAAGGGTTCCTATGCGCGGAGAGCTTATTGCGCACGCAGCTGGGGTTGAGTTTGAGATATTGGATGCCGATCCTCGCCGTGTTAAAAAAGTCGCGATTCGCAATTTGATGCCGGTGCAGCAGCAAGCTTCAGCGTAAGAGAGGGAGATTCAGCTCGCATAGATGTGAACGGACTTCTTTTATACCGTTCGGTTTTATATAATGCGCAATTTTTCGTTCAAACCCTGGTGATGTTGACATACGTCAGCGATCTAAGCTACAATTTATTGTTGTAGCGGATTGCTGTACTTGCTGCTTGGTTTTTAGTTGTTTAAATAAAATATTGGTGAATTCATGAAAGTAACAAACTCTTTAAAGACTATCAAAAGTCGTCATAAAGCCTCAAAGCTAGTAAGACGAAAGGGGAGACTGTATGTTATAAATAAACAGTGTCCGAAATTTAAGGCTCGCCAAGGCTAATAGGAGAAATGAGCATGCGCGATATAGATATTTTAGCAGCAACAGCAAAGACTGCATCAGGGACGGGGACTGCTCGGGCTCTGCGCAGGGAGGGTTTCGTTCCTTGCGTGGTGTATGGTGGCGGTGGCGAACCGTATATGGCGTCTATAGAGGGGCGGGTTGTGGTGAAACATTGCGGCAGGGCTGACTTTTTTACTCGGGTGATGACGCTTGTCGTTGACGGAGAAGAGGTTCCCGTACTTCCTAAGAGTGTGCAGTATCATCCCGTGACGGACCTTCCGCTTCATGTAGATTTTTTGCGGGTAAGCAAGGATTCCGAAATCAAGGTCAAGGTTCCGATCGAGTTCATCAATGAGGATAAATCGCCAGCAATAAAGTTGGGAGCTATATTGAACATTGTTCAAAGATATGTGGATGTTCTTTGTTCTCCGTTGAGTATTCCTGAAAAATTTGAAATAGACTTGAGTGGGGCCGCTGTTGGGGCGACGTTTTCGGTCAGTGATTTGAATATACCGGAGGGATGTCGCTTGCATCAATCAACTGGGGCTGGAACGGTTCTAGCGAACGTTGTGCAGGTTGGGCATGATGATAAGGCGTCTGGAGATGCTAACGAATAAATGTAGAGACCCGAGGGCTTCGCGGCCCTCTGGGAAGCTCGAGCGAACGTAGTGGGGAGCTGGTCTGGCATCCCATTGGGGGATGTTGGGCTTCGGGGTGTATCTTGCCTGTTCACTTTTGGATATATTGAAATTTGTTTAGAGTTCTTTGGATATATTAAACTTTACTTAGATTCCTTCTGCAAATATCTTTCATAAAAGAACATATATTGCTGCACAATCCCGGCGACATCTTCAAGTCCTTCAAGGCTGAACTTCCCGGAATAGCGCTCATCAATGACCCGATTCACCCAAACATCTCGCGGAAATGCGTCAATTTTATGAAACCCGAACAACGCGATGCAGTGGGCTACCTTGGGGCCGATCCCGTCAAATCGCGTAAAATATTCAACAAAGCTCCGCGTATCAAGACGCTTAGCAAATTCAATATTCAAATCTCCATTCAATACTGCAGTTACTATACTTCTTATATATTTTGCACGGTACCCAAAGCCCATCGCCGATAAGTCCGCTTCTGAAAGCTCGTCAAGTTTTTCGGGCGACGGAAAGTCTTTATCATGGCATAGCTTCTCTATTAATGTCTTAATTCTAGGAATACTAGTGCGTTGAGAAATGATGAAGCTTACAATGATTTCCCATGGGTCTTGCTTAAGTATTCTCAGGCCCCAGCCGTATTCGACCGCCCTTGTAAGATACGGATCTTTCCGTTCGAGAATGCGGCGTTTTATTTCTGCATAATCTCTATTTACGTCAAAATAATTTGTCCACTTGTTACAATAATCGTGTACAGGGCAATCAAAAGTGTGCGTCATATTTGGATTTTGCTGAATAATCAACCCTTTACCTAAGGCCTTGACCTCCCAGGCGCAAGAAGTACCACGCACTTCATTAGATTTATTAATTCGAAAACATTGTCCCGAATTAGCAATTTGTTCTATTGAAAAATCAGGAATGTTTACTGTCGTCATGCCTATTATTATTCCACCAATCCACTCGTTTTCTTATCTCTCGCTCAAACCCGCGGTCATTCGGCCGATAAAAGCTTTGCCTTTCTTCAGGAAAATAGCTTTGCCCTGAATACGCATGTTCCGCATCATGATCATAAACATATCCCTTGCCATAATCCAGTTTTTTCATAAGTTTCGTTGGCGCGTTAAGTGCGTGCTTGGGCGGCGGAACGGCCCCAGTCTTCTCTACGTACGCGTTTGCCTCATTATATGCGCAGTAAACGGCATTCGATTTTGGTGCCGTCGCCACATAAACCACCGCTTGTGCTAGTGCGAGCTCCCCTTCCGGCGAACCCAAGAAGTGATACGCGTCCACTGCAGCCACCGCGACCGTAAGGGCTTGTGGGTCTGCCATGCCGACCTCTTCGCTTGCAGCGCGAACAAGGCGCCTTCCTATGTACAAAGGGTCCTCGCCGCCATGCAACATTCGTGTAAACCAATATAACGCCGCGTCAACATCGGACCCGCGAATTGATTTGTGAAACGCACTAATAAGGTTATAGTGTTCGTCGGCCTTTTTATCGTAGCTTTTCAGTTTTTTATGAATGAAATCGCCCAATTCTTCGGCGGAGAGCGGGTGGTCAATGTTGGCGTGCAAAATTTCTTCGACGCGATTCAGCAAATAGCGTGCGTCTCCGTCTGCCAAGTCGCAGAGGCTGTTCTTAGCATC
This sequence comes from Holosporales bacterium, assembly GCA_031273545.1. Taxonomy (GTDB): domain Bacteria; phylum Pseudomonadota; class Alphaproteobacteria; order BNTO01; family BNTO01; genus JAIRNK01. The sequence goes on along the minus strand of JAISRQ010000064.1, from coordinate 4,547 downwards.
TTCCGTAATTTTCAGCGGGATTCCCGTTAGGTGCTCGGCTCGCGAAATAATTTGCATCAAATCGCTGTTTGTTAGCCTGGGGAACACGACGACTTTGCAGCGCGACAACAACGCCTGCCTCAGCTCGAATGAGGGGTTTTCTGTTGTTGTCCCTATCAATATTATGTTTCCATTTTCGATATGCGGGAGAAATATATCTTGTTGACTTTTGTTGAGGTGATGTATTTCGTCGATCATTAATACGATTTTCGTTCCGCGATTGGCGATGTCAAATATATTTCGAAAATCTGCTGTGCCGGATGTGACCGCGGACAAGGACACGCTTTTTAGCTCGCTTTTGGCGGAGATTATGCGTGCAAGGGTGGTTTTTCCTGAACCTGGGGGGCCCCAAAGTATAAGCGATTGTAGGTTTTTTAGATTATTTTCCGTAAATTCTATGTGTCCAATGAGGTCCTGCAGGTTTACTGGGCGCAATAATTCTGCGAGGGGCTTGGTGCCCGCGTCGCTTGCCTTCGTGGTTTTGCTTGGCGAAGGTCCATTAAAAAGGGAATTTTGCGTCAAATGCTTGCTCTCTGCTGTGTTACAATTTCGCTTTTAATGAAAAATACTCGAAATATTGTCATTGCTACTACTCCGCGATTATAACTCTTCCAAGCATGCGATCACAACTCTGTCTTTTGGCGAATAAACATTCACGATAACTCAGCTTCCGGTCCGCAATCTTTGGGGACCTAAGGATACCCAATTCCCAAATGATTATGGGTTTTTGGATTCGCCAAACACTTACTATTTTTTATCTTCTTTTTCATAATCTTTTGTGGCCTTAGTATATCTTCTTTTATTTTATTTTATTTAACTTCTCTAAACATTTTATCCGATAGATTACCTACCCCCACTCACCAATAGTTTAGGACTTTTGAACGATACAAGTTCTCAGGCTTTTTATTCTTGGTCCCCAGTCATCAGGGCTCCCCAATGCACGTTAACACATAATTAATAAATGTTTAGTATCATCGCACTAGAGGTTGCTTTCTTTCGGAGGATTTGTATGAGCCGGTCAATTATTTCTTTTGCGTTACTTCCTTTGTTGCTGTCCAATTCTTGTATTGGAGCCAATATAATTATCTCAGAAATGCAATCCATTGAAGAACTTGCGGCCAGGTACCCTGATAGAAGACCTATTTTTATGGAGGTCAGAGTCGGACTTCACAGGCTTGGCGTTCAAATCGCAGAAATTCCGCCTTACATGGGCGTTATCAACTTACAGGTCGTATCTCCTGTTGCAAATTTGGAAGCAGTGGTGCCACTTCTGCAGCGAATTTATTGGATGCACTCCTTGAATATAGAAGCCCCAGCATCAGTAGATTTTCAGTGGGTTGGAAATTTTCCAAATTTAAATTCGCTAGGGGTAGGCAATTCCGAAGCTCCCGTCTTCCCAGATTTAAGTAAACTAGAGGAACTAAGTGAACTCACACTTAAAAGTACTTCTCTTACTGTTGTGCCGCCAAGTATCTTTAATGTAACAAGATTAAGCAGTTTGGCGATTGTTGGTACTCAAATTACCCGTATTCCAAAAGGGATAGAAAAGCTCGTCAACTTGCAACAGCTAAATATTTATGGCAATGAAATATCAAAGTTGTCTAAACGTTTACAGTCCTGTCGCCTGCTTACGGATTTAAACATCAGTGCGAACCCAATTGAGAATCTACCGGTATGGATTGGAAGTCTTTCTAAGTTAAGACGTTTCGAGATAAGAGATACCTTAATAACGGCGTTCCACTTTTCGCTTATGAACTTGAATCCTTCGACCATTGTGGTTGTCGACGACGACATTGTTGCGCGCGGGTCAGAGCCTGATGAATTGGGGAAATTAGAGTTAAAAAATTACTTTGAGAAAAATGTTCAATTCGTGTCCCCAGGTATTGTCAAATATATTTACAAGAGGCTAGATAGCAGAAAAGAAAGAGTTAATCGAGACTGGTTGAAAAACGCAAAAGTGCAAGAATTACCAACTGATATACTTGACGGAGAAGAAGTTGCAGATCGATTCGATTATATAATAGACACTCTAAACCTTAATGATGCAAAGCAGCCGGGGTATTTATCTTGCGCTATTTTTAAGGATGAGTTGGAACACAATGCTGACCCAGAACTAATTGCCCGCATAAGTGCTATCCTATCTGCCGATGATCCAGACGGATCTGAAAACGAGGACATCATAAGGTCAATTGTTCAGCCACGAGTAACGAACTTCTTAAACGCGCTATTTGATGTGCCCCTTCCGCCCGAAACGGACATAGGCTGGCAAATTAAGCCAGAACTAAAGATACCGGAACAGCGCGCAATTAGTTTTGCGTTGAATCACATAGTTTCAATCGACAATATTGATGAGGAGGCCATTGCCACCGCACAGTTAATCTGTGCGTTGTTGACTTGTCCTACAGGCCAGGCGGAAGGACTGAACACTATTGTGTATAATTTTCTTGGGTATGGCGAGCATTCTGCGACGGACTTAGTTTCACTAGTTACCGCTATTGTTGCCAAAGAAAAAAATGAAGCGTTTAAAAGCGCCCTGGTTGAGCGGATTCCTCACGAACCACAAGGGGTTCACCTGGTGAGCTATTGTCGGGATATATTAAAGGACGAAATTGGCTTACCTGAATCAATTGATGGTTATGAGGAAGGCGGGTTGTTCGGACATCTTGGCCGACGTCTTGGGTGCCTGGCCTTTCAGGGATTTGAGGAACCTCGCATATATGCCGGGGCTTTGTCTACGTTTTATCGATTTGTGACACCAGATCGTATTATCGACTGGGTACATTCTAAGGTACAAACAAAGGATGACTGGATTGCAAATCAGCTGTGTGAAGATGTGGAGGAGTTACAGGCTCTACATGACCGAAATCCAGACGCCTTCATCGCTGTTCCAGAAGGTTTAGTGCACATTTTTCAAGCAAACAATATACCTCTTGATGAGGTTTTATACGAAAACTCAGAAGAACCGCGCTTTGCAGAAGGAGGATTATTCGAAGCTAGCAATATTTTAAAACAGATTCGGGATAAATCTAAGGTATTGAGGCCGATTGATCCATCTGATGTAGCAAGTCATTTGATAACAATGGGGCCGGACTCCGCTGCAGATATTTCTGAATTTTTTGATGGGGACATATATGAGATAGGAGCGGAGCCAGCAACGGTAAACAAGCGTGGCATAAGGCAGCTATTGATTTACATGAAGGCTATATTGCTGAAGGAGTGATGCCGCTACGTGAAAATCGGGGCCTCCAATGAATGCGGATGAGAAATCGAAGGATTGTGGGTGTTTGGTCTGCTCAAACGTCCGCAATCATTTGGGGAGAGGTAGAAAATAGGTTAACAAAAATTATGCACCAAATTGCATCCCGCGCGCGGTTGTGTTTTTGTCAGTGAGATTTCTATTTTATTATTGTAACATTTAAATAGATATTCGTTATATGTGGAGCAAATATGCCGCTTCCGTCTATGAAACGGGACGTTGAGCCGTGGCAAGACCCTAATGCCGAACCGTACATACAAATAGAGTCAATTAGTAAAAAGTACGCGTTTATAGAGGCGGTTCGCAACGTGTCGCTATCCATATACAAGGGGGAGCTATTCTCTCTTCTTGGGGGATCTGGATGCGGGAAGAGCTCCCTGTTGCGGGTGCTTGCGGGGTTTGAGACCCCCACATCTGGTCGCGTGATTATCGACGGTGTGGACATAACGAACCTCCCTCCATATGAGCGCCCAGTGAATATGATGTTCCAGTCGTATGCGTTGTTTCCTCATATGACCGTGTACCAAAACATTGCGTACGGGTTAAAGCAAGAGTCGCTTCCTAAGCATGTTATTCACGACCGTGTGATGGAGTCGTTGGATTTGATCCAGCTCATATCGCATGCGGACCGTAAGCCAAACGAGCTTTCTGGTGGGCAAAAACAGCGCGTCGCTCTTGCACGAAGCCTTGTGAAGCGCCCAAAGCTGCTATTGCTAGACGAGCCTTTGACGGCGCTGGACAAGCGGCTGCGGGAACAGACGCAGTTCGAGCTCGTAAACATTCAAGAGCGCGTTGGGATTACGTTTATTCTCGTTACTCACGACCAAGAAGAGGCTATGACTATGTCGACGCGTATGGCCATCATGGAAGAGGGGCGAATCCGCCAAGTTGGAGCGCCGCATAATATTTATGAATTCCCGAATTCGCGCTTTGTGGCAGAGTTTATTGGGAGTATGAATATTTTTGAGGGCGTAGTAATTGAAGACGAATACGACCATGTGCTTATCGAATCTCCTGAAGCTAATTGCCTGATTTACGCGACGCATGCGGGGGCGACTCCTGTTGGGTCGACCGTATCTGTGGCGATTCGCCCAGAGAAGGTGATGATGTCGCAGACGCCGCCGGCTGGGAATAGGAACTGCACCAAAGGGGTTGTTCGCGAAATTGCTTACTTGGGGGATATTTCTATTTATTACGTGGAACTTCCGTCGGGAATACATGTTCAGTCTTCGTTGCCGAATTTACTGCGGCT
>JAISRQ010000032.1 GCA_031273545.1 Holosporales bacterium | reverse complement strand
AAGTCAACGTGCCCGGGGGTATCTATTATATTAATTCTGTGATCCCGCCAAAAACAAGTCGTAGCCGCAGAAGTAATCGTGATTCCACGCTCCTGCTCTTGCACCATCCAGTCCATAGTGGCTTCGCCCTCATGAACCTCTCCGATCCGATGAGACTTCCCAGTATAGAAAAGAATCCGTTCTGTTGTTGTTGTCTTCCCTGCATCAATATGCGCCATAATCCCAATGTTACGGTACATACCGAGAGGAACATTTTTCCCTGCTTCACCCATAAAAACCCCCTACCATCTATAATGAGCAAACACTCGATTAGCCTCAGCCATCTTGTGAGTTGTCTCGCGCTTCTTTACTGCCTCACCCTTTTCATTACTCGCATCAAGCAGCTCTCCAGCCAAACGCGCAACCATAGTATGCTCAGGCCGCTTACGGGCAGCATTTATGATCCAGCGAATAGAAAGAGCCTGAGCCCTATCCGCACGCACTTCCGTCGGGACAGGATACGTCGCCCCACCAACTCGCCGCGAACGAATCTCCACACTCGGCTGCACAACATCAACAGCCTTGCGGAACACCTCTAAACAGTCGTCCACGCCCTTCCCTTTTATTATATCCAAAGCGCCATACAAAATTCGCTCTGCTACAGACTTACGCCCTTCAAGCATAAGACTATTTATAAACTTAGTAAGAACGACATCCCCAAACTTTGGGTCCGGATGAATTTCGCGTTTTATAGCTGAATGACGGCGAGACATTAGAAATCCTTTTTACTACTTACACAAACCAAGGCATCCTAGGATGCCGACCAAAAAAAGACCCTCTACGAATACAAGAGGGAAAACAATATTTCAAAAACTACTTAGGACGCTTAGCACCGTACTTAGACCTAGCCTGATGACGATTCTTCACACCTTGAGAATCCAAAGTACCACGGATAACATGATACCGAACACCAGGCAAGTCGCGAACGCGCCCGCCCCGAATCATAACAACAGAGTGCTCCTGAAGGTTGTGCCCCTCACCAGGAATATACCCCGTTACCTCGAATCCATTATTTAACCTAATACGCGCGACTTTCCGCATGGCCGAGTTCGGCTTCTTTGGAGTCGTCGTAAATACACGTAAACACACGCCACGCCGCTGCGGACACCCTGAAAGTGCAGGCACTTTATTTTTTGCGACACGCGGAGAACGCGGCTTACGAATCAACTGGTTTATAGTCGGCATACCAACCCTTCTTTACTTACAAATAGTTTAAACCGGCACGAACGCAAACAGTACTCACGCCGCGATATTTTTAATACTACAATGCAAAAACAAACGAGTCAAGAAGCTGCAGTCACTTTTTTTAAATAAAATAAAAAAAGAACCTTACTGTAGACCTCCAACACGAAATGAATTGCGACACGAGCAGACCATAAATACTTACGTATCCTGATCTTTTTGGAAAGCAACCATTAGTCCCAGACAAAAATAGCCCACGCCCAAACAAACACAGTATAACATAAGGAAAGCTTCGAACTCCATATTCTGCATTAACCGAGGAGCAAGGATGCCATTTAGACACACCACAAATAACTGCGAACCATTTAGTCCCGCAAACGTTTACTATCCTTTAGCTATGTTCCGCACTATTTGAGGTCCCCGAAACAGACAAGCAATTCAACCACGAGTCAACTCATTTAATGCACCTTAAAAGAACACTACCACCCAACGCTTCTGTAATTCAACATATTAAAAGAAGAAATAAGATCATAACCCAAAGACAAGAAATCAAGCCAAATCCACAACGCCGCCCCCCCGGGGCAATTGTGGACAAAAAGCTAAAGAATTACGAGCGTTTTGTTAACTAAAAAGATCCGAACTCTATACACGTATGGACGCCCCCTATTGCATTTTTTATTGCAAAACAAGTACCCTCTACTGACATTCAGTGGTTAAAATCACATTTTTCTAGAAATTCACATTTCGCGTTTTGAAAAATAGGAGCACTATATATGAAATTATTCCACAATTGCTGTATTTGTTAACGTTTTTTTTATTTTTTTATAGTACTATGAATTAAGTTGGAAGTTTTTAGAGATATATTTATGAACAAAATGATACCACTATTGATAGTCATAGCTTGCACAAATACAGGAAATTCTGTTCGGCGCCTGCCGAGCGACACGTTCGAAGACTTGTCGTATGATAAAGCAAGTCGCATACGTGATCAAGTCGAAAGGGCGCAATCAATCGTGGTTGGAGCATCCCACTTATTGCCTGTCGACTTAGCAAGCTCATTCCACCCGTTGCAGCCTGACTTAGGGAGCTCATTCCACCCGCTACAGCCTGACTTAGGAAGCTCACTTCGCCCGTTGCTATCTAACTTAGAGGAATCGTCCCGCTTATTATTGTCTGATTTAGCAACCCCGCCAGAATTAATGGAGATGGACTGGCTAACAACGAGCGTACCTCAACAAGAACAACAACAAAACGCTACTCAACACCGACGCTACTCGTTGCCCAACTAACCACAGGAGGAAAATCGCCAAAGGACAGTAGCTTGGTTACCCAGTTAACTTCATAAGAGGTATGGGAACCTAACATAGAACCTGTCTAGCGAGGTCCCAAAAGACTGCTGACAAAAACATTGAAAAATCGTAAGCGTTTGTTCGCGGAAAAAAGTCCGTAATCTTTTGGGACGTGGGTATAGCGCGCGCCAATATACGCTATTTGAATATTCTCGAAATGTCAGATACAATAGACCTATGTAAAGATAAAACGTTCTCGTAGCTCAGCAGGATAGAGCGTAGGATTCCTAATCCTGAGGTCGTGGGTTCAATTCCCTCCGAGGACACCACATATAAAAAAAACGTAAAAAAATGAGATGTAGTACATGAGAAGAAAGAAAAAAAAAATAACTAGTGACACCCCACAATTATTTAATGCGCCAACAAAAGACGATATATTTTTTATTCCTCTTGGAGGGACAGACGAAGTAGGAATGAATTTTGCGCTGATTGGACATGACGGCGAGTGGTTGATTATCGACTGCGGAATAACCTTTTATGACAGAATTGGCGTAGAAGTACTGACAGCGGATCCATCTTTTATCATAAAAAATCGACTAAAAATATCTGGATTGCTGATA
>JAISRQ010000003.1 GCA_031273545.1 Holosporales bacterium | reverse complement strand
GGGTGCCTGTTGCTGTCGTCAGCAAATACACTGGCATTCCAATAGCAGAGTTAAAAGACTTCAAGGATATTAGAGAAGAGTAAATCATCATAAAAAGATACAATACAAAATGCATGGATTTAGTAAGGACTGCCCATTGACTTTGTGGGTAGAGTACTTAAAGAATCCTCTTTCTAAAACAGTTAAAAAAATAATGGAATTTGAACCAATTATTGAGGAGGCGGTGAATATGTTTAAAACGATATCGGATGACCCGAAAACTCGTGAAATGATAAGGATGCGCGAGGAAGGTATTTTGGATTATAACTCGGCAATAGATCATGCTGAACAAATAGGCAAGCTGAAAGGTCTCCAGGAAGGCGAACGCAAAGGTCTCCAGGAAGGCGAACGCAGAGGTAAGCTGATCGCTGCGCGCTCGATGCTTACAGATGGGGTGCCTGTTGCTGTCGTCAGCAAATACACTGGCATTCCAATAGCAGAGTTAAAAGACTTCAAGGATATTAGAGAAGAGTAAATCATCATAAAAAGATATAATACATGCGGAGTACTTAAATAATCCTCTTTCTAAAACAGTTAAAAATGCAGTGTTCTAAGCTGTATTGTCTGGTTGGCCTAATTTGCTTTTCATTGCGTTTGACTATACCATTTTACTGAAGCATTGTTATTAGGGAGCGCCTATGTTTTCCAAACGTATTTCACATCACAAGAAAGATACAAAAAATTTGACCCTACCCCAATTTATAACGCCCCTGAGGACACCAAAGATTGCGGACAATAAACTAAACAGTGGAAAGCTTTTATCCGTCAAAAAACTCCGTAATCTTTTGGGAATAGGGCATATTGCAAAAGTACTTTCCTTGGCAACATTATTCACACCATCATGGTCGTCAATATTGCCTGTAATCATCAATGAGGATAACGTGCGCCTGTTGGTATCAGTGTTGCAAGTTGGCCAAAAAAACCAAGCAGTAACCTCTACCCTTTCGCAGTTATGCAGGAACGGCTTCATAGCAGGAGACTCAACACGCCAAAATGCCGTAGATAATCTTCTTGCTACGTCAAGAGAGTTCGAACCAGACTACGATACGGTCAGCGACCACATTTTTGCCATATTCGGAAATGAAGAATTAACAAAGGAGTTTGTAAAATATTTGCCTCATATTCTTTATTCCAAAAAGTTTATAGAATATTGCACGAGTCAACCAGATACGAATTTCAAATTAACTACGCTGGGCTTTGACCCCCTTTTAACATATTCGCAAGCAGTAGATTTGTTTAAAAAAGTGGGACACCTTCCTGTTAATGAAACGTACGTAATAGAGCTGTACGGCCTGTTATCCTTTGGAACAACGAACGCCACGTTACAGAAGATATGCCGCGACTGCCTGGATGTAGGGCGAAACCTCCCACGCTCTGTTAGCGACAAAGTAGACCAATTGCTGGATGTATTGCCGGACAATTGCCTCTCGTACGGCGCTTTATTTACAAAGGTAAGAAACATTTGCCTTGACCAAAGCAACTTCGATGCGCGCTTAGCAGTACTGAAAGAAGAAATAGATAAGACGGAAAACAGGACTAAGCTTTTGACTTCGGTGTTGCTAAAGGTTGCGTCACAGGAGAAAAAGACCCAGGTCACCGCAGCCGTAGACAAGTGCTTGAAAGTAAAAAGCACATTGAAGGACCCATCCGACCCCCTGCAGGTTGCGACCAATAAGGAAAAAATGGAAACAGAAGTTGCAGCATTAATGGAGATTTTTCCAAAGTTTCCGCCCAACAGAGCCACATTGACGAGCTGCATTGTTGATGTTTGCGACAATCCGGACGCATTTTATGCAAAGATCGAAGCATTACAACAGAGTATGAGCACCAGCATAGATAATAGCGTTTTACTGGCAATGGGCTTCACTCGGTTTGATGAAGTAGTGCTTGCAATGGACGACTGCTTAGGGCCGTCGAAAAACACGGCTAAGCTTAAGGAAATTTGCTACACGTACCCTATAGCCAACCAGGGCGCATTAGTCAGCACATGTGCAGGAGGCGGCGGAGTCAATGAAAAAGTTACTGCATTAAGTAAACTTTTTCCGTCTAGCCCTACCACAAAAACGGGAAGGATTGCTCATGTTTTGTCGCGGTTAATTTGCAAAGAAATTCAAAGCTTATTAACAGACGCGTTTATTAATAATTGCTTGGCAGTGCCTGCAACAGTGACAGCCAAAATGCAATCCACTCCATACACCCCGACTACAGTTGAAGAGGAAATGGCAAAAATAACAGACAGTATAGGTGCATCTGTATCTACATTTCTTGCTGGAAAGATGAAATTATTACTTGATGATGAAAAGTTTGAAGAAAGCTTTACAACATTACGCAATAGCTTAGGTTATTAGTCTGAGTGTATACCCACTCCCCAAATTATTACGGTTTTTTTAGGCTGTAAAACGCTTACGATTATTCATTTTCTGGCCCGCAATCTTTGGAGGCCCCGGTATAAATGCTCTACCCCTTTTAACTTTTTTATGCAAAAGTTGGACCTAAATCATGATACTGTCAATTTACAGAGTATATAACTTTTTGCTTGAGGGAGAAGATGGACATTTCTGTTTTGCTTGAGTAAATGCTATCCAATCGTGCAAACAGGCTCAACAAAATTCGCAAATTTTCCTGGGTATGCTGTAAATCCGCCATGCAACCGAATCCTATGTTATTCGACTAGTGTGTTCGCTTGCTTATATTTGTTTGAATGCGCTAGTAAGTTATGAGAACTGTGCTATAATAGACTTGTTAAGGATAATGACGTATTGAATCAAAGAAGACAGTGCGTCGCATGAATAGGAGTACGTATGTTTTATAACAGCATCAAATATTTATTCTTTGTTTGCATTCTCCCTGGAACTTTTATAGAAGGAAGCATTTTTATTGACGAGAAACTCGAAATGCTTTTGGAGCCGGATGTATGTAGCTCACGCTCTCTATGCCGCGTTGCAGATAGATTGGTGAAAGGAATAGGCGTAGACAAAGACTCCCGAGAATCCGCCAAGCGAAAGGCTGCTAGTTGTTATAAATGCGCAGCGGATATAGAAAGAAGCATTTATATTGACGAGGATCTCGAAATGCTTTTGGATCCGGATGTATGTAGCCCACGCTCTCGATGCCGCGTTGCAGATAGATTGGTGAAAGGAATAGGCGTAGACAAAGACTCCCGAGAAGCCGCCAAGCGAGAGGCTGCAAGTCATTATAAATGCGCAGCGGATATGGGGAACGCATTTGCGCTATATAAGTTGGGAAAGTGTTTTGAAGATGGAGTGGGCTATCAAATAAGCCTGGATGAAGCTCTCAAGTACTACAAATTATCTATGGATCAGGGCTGTCCAGAGGCAAAAGATGCATACAATAAATGCTTAATAAAGAATATTAAGCGTTATGAGTGGTTAGCAAATATGGGTGATGTATTTGGACAACATCTATATGGACTTTGCTTAATGAGATCAGGTAACGAGAAAAATGCAGTACTCGGCTTGTCTTATATAAAAGAAGCAGCAGATAGAGGGCTCCCAGAGGCACAGTACAATTATGCTGTGTGCAGGGAAAGAGGCGATGGCTGCTTTGTCGTAATTGATGAAGCACTTGATTATTACAAAAAAGCTGCATCCCAGGGGGACGTAGAATCAATGTTTCGTGCAGGGATACTATTTGAAAAAGATTCCAGATTGACAGAAGCACTTGCGTATTACGAAAGAGCTGCAGCCCTAGGGCATGTGGAGGCTATGTTTCGTTCAGGACTGCTATCTCTAAAAGATTCTAAGCCTAAAGAGGCTCTTGCGTACTTTGAACAAGCTGCAGCTCATGAATACGTTCGTGCACTGTTTGGCTCGGGGTGTATGTTAGAAAGGGAATCTAGGTATCAAGAAGCACTTGCATACTATGAAAGGGCGGCGGCGAAAGGACATGTTCTTGCAAAGTCCCGTTATGCTGCACTTTGTAGACAAGCTGCAAAAGACGGAGATGCCGAATCACAATTTCGCTATGGGGTGTGCCTAGAAAATGGGAACAGTGCTGAACAAAATTTGGCGAGTAAATACTTTAAAAAAGCTGCACATAAAAGGCATCCCGAGGCGCTATACCGTTATGGGTTATGCCTGAGAGACGGAAAAGGAGTGCCACAAAATCTGAAAAAAGCAAATAAGTATTTTGAGCTAGCGTCAAAACAGGGGTACGTACCAGGGTATTCAAAGATTGTGAGAAGAAGATGAAGGATATAGCTAAACCGCATGAAAATCCGGCGCTCGCACGATGTTATTAGTATTTCTGTCAGGAATATTTGTGACATTATGTGTTCTGGATTTTTAATCGGTTTGGCTATAACAAGTGTTTCACTGCCTCAAAAAAACACAACATCTTGGGGTTTATACGTGAGACTCCCCAAACGCGACAAGGAGCCACACAATCACACGCGTTTGCTAAGGTCAGACGTCCGCGACTGTTAAGGCTCCACTACGAAAAACATGAAAAATTTATTTTAATGCCTCATTCAACAGCGCGTTCACGACTTCAGGGTTTGCTTGTCCTTTAAAGTGCTTCATCGTTTGCCCGACAAAGAAACCAAATACCGATTCTTTGCCACCGCGGAAATCTGCCACAAGCGCTTCGTTTCTTGCAAGTATGTCTTGTATCACAGGCCGAATCACGTCTTCGTCTGAAATTTGCTTAAGCCCCATCTTCTCTACAATCTGGCGCGCCCCTTCTCTTGGGTTCTTCCACATATGCTCGAACACGGTCTTTGCAATTTTTCCAGAAATTGTCCCATCCTGAATCAGCGCAACCAAATTAGCCAATTCCCCTGGGTGAAGCTGCAAATCTGCAATCGCAACCGAATCCTCCTTCATCGCAGCAAACAGCTCACCAATAATCCAATTCGCCACCAATTTATATGCGCCCTTACGGTCTTTAAATACACCAGAACTAATCGCGGCCTCGTAAAACTCTCCAACCAAGCGGTCATTCGACAGTATATCCGCATCATACTCGCTCAGCCCAAACTCCTCCATGAAGCGCTTTCTCTTCTCATCAGGCAACTCAGGCATCCCTCTCTTGATCGCCTCAATTCGCTCATCTGTCAGAACCAACGGCGGCAAATCCGGATCAGCAAAGTACCTGTAGTCATTCGCGTCCTCTTTGTCACGCATCGTCGTCGTCACCCCTTGAACGGGGTCATACATGCGCGTTTCCTGCACAATCTTGCCGCCCCCCTCTATCAGGTCAATCTGCCTGCCAATCTCGTATGTCAATGCGTTTTGCATAAATTTGAATGAGTTTAAATTTTTTATCTCGACACGCGTTCCAAACGGAGTACCCGGCTTATGTACAGAAATATTGGCATCAACTCGAAAATTCCCCTTCTCCATGTTGCCATCGCACGTCCCAAGGTATTGCACCAACGTGTGCAATTTTTTTGCAAACGTAACAGCCTGCTCCACGGACCGCATATCTGGCTCTGACACAATCTCCATCAGCGCAATCCCAGAGCGATTCAAATCCACGTAAGACCGCTTTGGGTCAAGGTCATGAATATTTTTCCCCGCATCCTGTTCCATATGTATGCGCGTAATATTTATGCGGCTTTCTTCTCCCTGGACCTGCACATCCACGTACCCCCCCGTCACAATAGGGTAGTAAAATTGCGAGATCTGATATCCCGAAGGTAAATCTGGATAAAAGTAGTTTTTCCTATCAAAAACAGAGATTTTGTTGATTTTTCCGTGAATTCCAAACCCTGTACGAATTGCTTGGTCAATGCAATAACTGTTTACCACAGGCAACATCCCCGGCATTCCCGCGTCAAAAAAATTCACGCGAGTATTCGCCCCATCGTCGCCATCAACAGCGCTTCCACTAAACAACTTTGAAGCGGACGATATCTGCGCATGCACCTCCAAACCTATAACGACTTCCCATACGCCATTTATTAAATTTGTCATATCGTCTCCTTTATCTGTGTCGCGTCCCCAATCTGCACCGCGTCTTCGAATGCTGCGGATACATTAAACAAAAGCTGCTCGGATAGCCTTGGTCCAATAAACTGTACCCCAAGAGGAAGGCCATCACTTGTATACCCCCCCGGCACAGAAATCCCCGGCAACCTCGCCATGTTAAGCGCAACCGTAAAAATATCATTCAAGTACATGTCCACGGCGCTCATTTTCGGTCCATCTTCCAAGCCAAACGCGCCACCTGTTGTTGTTGGCATTATGATTACGTCCACGTGTTTAAAAATCTCTTCGAACTCTTGGGTTATCTTTTGTCGAACCTTTTGAGCCATGACGTAATACGACTCATACCCAGCAACGGACAGCACATACGTCCCAATAAATATGCGTCGACGAACCTCCTTCCCGAACCCAAGGCGGCGCGTATGAGCGTACATGTCTTGGATGTTGTCCGCAGTTGTGGCCCTGAACCCATAACGAACGCCATCATAACGTGCAAGGTTGGAAGACGCTTCAGCAGGAGCGATGATATAGTACGTAGGAAGGGCATATTTTAGCATTTTCAGCGAAATATCCACCGTTTCCGCCCCAAGATGAGACAGCGTATCAAGGCTTCCCCTCATTACGCGCGTCAAGTCGTCTGACAGATTTTCAAAACATTCTTTTGGAATGCCAATTTTTAACCCCTTAGCGGAAGGTTGCAGCGCATCTAAGTAATTGGTTCTTGGGACATTTAAGGAAGTAGAGTCTTTTGGATCGTAACTTGCCATTACGCTAAGCATCAAGGCTGCATCCCTTACGTTTCTAGCAATTGGACCAGCTTGGTCGAGCGATGATGCAAACGCCACCATTCCATAGCGAGAGCACAAACCGTACGTGGGCTTAATTCCAACCGTGCCAGTAAATGACGCCGGCTGGCGAATCGACCCGCCAGTGTCAGACGCCGTTGCTGCGACTGCGATGTTAGCAGCAACAGCAGTGGCAGATCCGCCTGAGGAGCCGCCTGGGACCAAGTCCTTTTCTAGATGTTCTGTGCTGCGAATTGGGCTGATCACGGGACCGAAGTAACTCGTTATGTTCGCCGACCCCATGGCGAATTCGTCCATATTCGTTTTTCCTAAAAATACTGCTCCCTCGTCCAATAGATTTTGCGAAACGGTGGATTCGTACTGCGGAATAAAATTCTCGAGGATTCTAGACCCTGCAGTCGTTCTAACCCCTTTAGTACAGAATAGATCCTTGATTCCAAGCGGAATCCCCTCCAAAAGGCGCCCCTCGCCGTGCATAAGCTTCTTCTCGGAACGTAATGCTTGCTCACGCGCTAATTCTGGCGTCTCTGTGATGAAGGCGTTCAACCCCCGCGCATCTTGGACAGCGGTGATATACGTCTCAACAAATTCTAGGACGCCAATTTCTTTGCTTCTCAATTTGTCCCGTGCAGTCACAAGACTCAGACTACAGAGGTCGTTGGTTAGTGTGCTCAATATCGTGCTCGTCTTTTAAGCTTTTCTCTTTTCGCATGGTAGCATGTTCCTCAATATTGGAATAGGGATTGCAAGTAGTTGTGTGGGATCCAAAAATTGCGGACCAGAAACTGAAGAATAGCAAACGTTTGCTCCATCTAATAACGCGCAACCATTTGGGGGTTAGGTATATACAAGTATTTTAGTTGTGCAAATACGCCTCCATTGAAGTGTGCTACAATTTTTTAACAAATTCTGAACGCGTTTTTTCATCCTGCAGATCTTCTTATATTTTTTTATGGTTCATAGTCTTTTCGATTGACAGACGTAAGAGATAATGACATTGTTACCTATGTAAACACCACTAACAGAGATAATGAAATGAATTTAATAAAAAAAACCATGATAATTTTAAGCGCTTGCCAGTTTGCAAACGTATCACAATCGGCAGATTTGCAAATGCTCACAGTAGAAAACGAACAATTGGAAACGATCTGTGAGAATTTAGAGCTAAGAAACGAAGTATTATCAGAAGAAAATTCGCTATTGAGACGGGAAATAAGACTATTGCAAAATGATAATTCACTACTATCAGCAAAAAATTGTTATTTAGAATCAAGAAATTATGACCTCGAAGTAATATATAATTCCGGAATAGCCGAAGGCGGACAAGAAGGAAATGAACAACCGAGCACAACCTTAGAAGATCCAGAGATGGCACTAGTGCTAAACGAAATTGTACGGCTGAGAAATGAAAATTCGCTACTAAGAAGAATAAATAGGTGCTTCGTGAAAGAATTCAGACGGCAAGGAGATCAGTAGAAATTCCCCGTGAAATCGGCTCATATTGATGGCTCTCGGCTCCCTATTTCTGCATTTCTTCACGAACCGACCCAGAGATGAACACGCACTGCCTAACACTGGTCTTGCAATATGCTAAACTCGAGAAAACGACGAGTAGGCATAAAGACCAGTGGATTACGCGCGCACACCAATATATTTGCTAGTACTATGGCTAGTGTCGGTAGTACTTTTAGCGATAAAACAGAGCGTATACAAGTACTTTAGTCGTACAAATACGCCCCCATTGAAGCATGTTGTAATTTTTTCTCAGCAAGTTCGAAATGTTTTTTTTCATTTGTTTCATTTGTTTCATTCACGCACGTCAAATCAAACTCCAATAAACATTATATTATTTTTGATCACGACTGCCCAGTGGATGTTATTGCCAGTAAATTCAAGTATAAAAGCGTTAATTATTATATTTATTTTCCAATTGAGATTTTTCTTAGAAATTATTCGGTGTTTTACGTCTTCAAGCGGCTTACTAATTATTGCGATAAAAAGGAAAATTACGCTTCACCTAATTAGTCAATATTTGCTCTCGATCGCACTGTTAACGATAGTATACATTGGAGACAGGCTTAACTTTTTCATCAGAAGCTTTGTTATTGTAACAATATTTTTAAGCTTAACTTGTCAAAATAATATTGGTCCATTTAGGCTTCCATCATTTATTAACAACGAACGTTCCGTAATATTTCAGCTAAGCCAAATGTTAAACTTAATGTTTTCTACAGCAATAATGATTACAGTTGCATCCAATAACAATGATATATTTAACTTCAGTGCTCAGCTATTTACATTATTTGCGTTCAAAATATTACTTCTTATTTCTATGTTTTTTGTGTGTTTTTCGTTTCTTCCCTCGTTTCGAACAGACCAATGCAAAAACATTTTTATAAAAATAATGGCTCCACTTTCCGGAATATTACTGATTTGTATCATATTAATGAAGATGTAGAGCCACATCACAAACGATTACTGACTTTTCGGGCAAATAACGCCCGTAATTCCCAAATTTTCAGCCCGAAATCCTTGAAAACCCGCTATACAGACATCCCACACGATTACGGACAGTTTAAATAACAAACGCTTAAAGTCATATTAGAGGCCTCGGAATGCGAGCGCCCCCATTCGCCTCATCAGCCTAAGGGCGAACCTCTACTACCTCAAAGCACTCTATGATGTCCCCTTTTTGAATATCGTGGAACCCATCCAATATAATCCCGCACTCATGCCCCTCTCTCGACTCCTTAATGTCGTCCTTCTCGTGCTTCATAGTGTCGATCTTGCCCGTAAACACAACCTTATCTCCACGAATCAACCTAACCTGCGAATTTGACCGGCGCATCAGCCCGCTAGTAACATAGCACCCAGCAATTTTTATAAACTTGCCCTTAGTAAACACAACACGCAGTTCTGCTCTTCCAAGCACATGCTCTTCAAACGTAGGTGCCAACTGCCCCTTCATCATTGCGTCTATCTGCTCCAGCATCTCGTAAATTATCGTGTAATAGCTAAGGTTAATATCCTCCCTATCTGCTAGGCTCCTGGCTTGAGGTGTCGCCTTGACACAGAACCCAATGACGCAAGCCTTTGAAGATTTAGCCAACATGACATCCGTTTCATTTATATCCCCAATTGCGCTATGCACTACTTGAGCCACAACCCCATTCACAGATAGTTTCTGAATATTTGACGTGATCGCTTCCAACGACCCTTGAGTATCTGACTTTATTATTATGTTAAGAGTTTTACTTTCCCCTGACGCTATTTGACTCATCATATGCTCTATTGAGTTTTTATTCCTAGCCAACGCATCTTTTTCTCTTCGAACTTGGCGACGATGATCTGCCACTTCACGTGCGATTTGCTCTGACTCTACAACCAAAAATTCCTCACCCGCCAGCGGAGACCCATTAAACCCAAGAACCTCCACAGGACATGACGGCCCTGCCTCGCGCACCTGTTGGCCCAGATGATCGTACATCATTTTTACGCGCCCAAACTCAGCCCCTGCAACAAAGATATCGCCGGAGCGAAGTGTCCCCTTTTGTACCAAAACTGTAGCCACAATGCCGCGTCCCTTCTCTACGGAGGCCTCCACAATCCTGCCTTCTGCCGGCCCAACTGGGTCCGCCTTTAGCTCTAATACCTCTGCCTGCAGTAAAATTGCTTCGATAAGTTTGTCCAGATTTGTTCCAAACTTGGCCGAAACCTCCACAGCAATAACATCCCCACCAAAGTCTTCTAATATTACGTTGTGATTTAATAATTCATTCTTTATTTTTTGAGGATCTGCTGTCGGTCTATCCATTTTATTTATAGCAACTATGATTGACGCATTCGCCGCCTTTGCATGCGAAATCGCCTCTAGTGTTTGCTCATTTATGCCGTCATCCGCTGCGACAACCAACACGACGATATCTGTGACATCCGCCCCTCGTGCACGCATTTCGCTAAACGCCGCATGCCCAGGTGTGTCAAAAAACGTGATTTTTGCATCCGAATACGGAGTTACAATCTGATATGCCCCAATTTGCTGAGTAATTCCGCCAAACTCTGTTGCAATAACATTCGTCTTCCGCAAAGCATCCAGCAAAGAAGTCTTCCCATGGTCCACATGTCCCATAACCGTAATAACGGGCGGACGAGATTGGAAGTTTGCAGGATCCTCGTCCTTCCTTCTCAACCCTGTTTCTATGTCGTCCACGGACGTACGCTTTGGCCTATGTCCAAATTCCACGCATACAAGTTCAGCCGTGTCTCCGTCGATAACCTGATTAATGGAAGCCAATGTTCCAAGTTTCATTAGCGACTTAATCACCAGCGCACTACTTACAGCCATGCGGTTAGATAAATCGCTTACAGTTATAGTATCCGGAATGATCACATCACGAACAACCTTTGCAGTCTCAACCTTCGGTCCAAAACGCTTCTTCTGTGCGCGCTTATACGACGCAACAGACCGGACGCGCATTTCCTCCTCGTCGTCCATCACGCGTGTCAACACGTTTCGTGACAACTTCTTCGGAATTTCGAAATTCGTTTTCTTTACGCCTCTGCGCTCTGGAGCATCCACATCAGCAGACTTCTTCGATTTGATTTGACGCTCTGGCTTAGCCACCACAGGAGCCACTACAGACGGAGCATCCCCATACGTTTGCGTTCGCGAACGATCCTGTCTCTTAAACTTGTTCGTGGGCTCGAGCTCTTTTTTCCGCTGCTGCTCCTTTGCTTTGGCCTCAAGAGCTTCCTTTGCTTCTTTCTCTTTGGCTTGCTGCTTCAAACTTGGTCCATAGCTAGCCGCCCTCAAAATGACAGGAACTACGCGTTCATCCTTGCTAATTCCGGCATTGTCTCCGACTCTCCTTGAGCGAGGCGCTTCGCCGTAACCGTCTGAAGGTTCAAACGAACGACGTCCCGGTCTATAGGATGTAGAGGCAGGACCACTCCTTGAACCAGATGTGGGAGAAGTCCTTGAATTAGATGCAGGTGTGCTGGTTGGCGGCCTTGGAGTGGTTACCCTAGGCGGATATGGCGAAGTCCTGGGCGCAAACGACCGAGTTGGGCTGATAGGTGCGCCTTGCTCTGCCGAAGATTCCCCAGATGTGCGCCCCCCGCCTTGAGCATTATACCTTCCGTCAGCAGCAGGTCTTCCGCCGTATGCACCATCACGAGAGCCGCTGCGTTGGTCGCGAGAGCCATCACGTTGGTCGCGTCCTCCGCGCTGATCTCGGGAGCCACCACGTTGGTCGCGGCTTCCATACGTTCCGCTGCGTGGCTCGCGTGAGCCTCCGGTTCCTTCACGGTTTCCGCCATCTCTATTACTGCGTGCATCACGGGTGCCGCTACCGCCGTACGTGCCTCCGCGAGCCCCTCCATATGTCTCAGTGCGCGGCTCTCGTACTCCTCCGCCGCCGCTCCGATCCGCTCCGCCATGTTCACCCACATGTGGCTCGTGCTTAGCTTTTTCCGTTGTATCTTCGCGCCCAGAAGCGTTGTCCGCCCTGCGTTCACCTTTAAATTCAGACTCGCCAGCGTTAACTCCAGATTGGGTCCCTGAAGTCGCTTGGGTTATAGATTCTGCATTCGCGCCAGACTCTCCCGTTGTATAAGAGTGCCCTACTTGAGCGTCAGGTTCTCCAGCTTCGGGTCCACCCGCCCTAATCCCAGGTCCACGTCCACCCGTATCAGATCCACCTGCCATAGGCTCGCCCGCCTGCGCATCAGGTCTCCCTGCATCCCCGCCTTCGTTTCCTCCCAGAGCTACAGACTCAACGCCCGCGCCCGCAGCTGCTACTTTCTCTAGCGTTGTGTCTGCTTCTTTCTCGGGATCTTTCTTCTTAACGACCCGCTCTGGCAGTGTTACTCTCCGAGGCGGCAGCTCATGACGCGTAGAGGCTTGGCGCAGCGCTTCAATCCGGCTGCTGACCTCCGCCGAGCTCAAACTTCCAGGAAGCTCTACTCCGCGTTTATCGTCTCCCTTCTTGTTTCCTTGCTCTAACGCCTTCTTGCGATCAAGTAAATTTACTTTTTTCCGACGGACCTCAACTGTAACATTACTGCTACGAGCATCACGAAACGATCCCTGTACTGGTGATTTTTTATCGGAATGAACTTTATTGTTATCTGACATATTAAAATTAACGGCCCTTTTCTGCGGATGGATCTAATCGTCTGTACTTACTCACAATGAACACTGGGTTTTATTCGCATACGGCGCGACATACTTGCTGCGAATCCAACCCTATTCACTGTGAACACCTTTATTTACTCTTGCTCATTATTGTCTTCAAACCACTCTCTACGTGCGTCCAAAATAACAGCATCCGCTTTACTACGTGGAATTGCCCCCTCACCCAATATATCTAACAATTCATCAGTAGACAAATCAGCCACGTCATTTCGCGTCCTGATGCCGCTGTCTATTAACTTATTGAACATCGAAATATCCAAGTTGGGCAACGTCAGCAAATCGTCGCCAATATCGAGTTCTTCGCATTTCTCAAAAAACTTCTTTTCCTGATCCTCTACGAAAAGGACAGCACGTTGACAAATATCTTTTGCAACGTCTTCATTAAATCCATCAATCGCCATAAATTCACCTATATCAGATTGAGCAATATCCTCTACCGAAAAGAATCCTTCTGACACAAGTAATTGCGCCACCATTTCATCCAACCCCAGACTCTCCGTAAGAGCCTTCATGCGCGAAGAGCGCTCCGCTACACGTCGAGCTGAATCATCACTTTCTGAAACTACCATTATTTTCCACCCAGTTAATAATGACGCAAGCCTAACGTTTTGTCCCCTACGGCCAATTGCCTGGCTAAGAAACTCATCCGCGATAACTACGTCGATTTTTTCTTCTTCCTCGTCTATTACTACGCGTTTAACCTCTTGAAGAGATAACGCATTCATGACGTAAGTAGCAGGGTCAGCAGACCACAGCACTATATCTATTTTTTCACCCTGAAGTTCCGACACGATTGATTGAACCCGGCTTCCTCGCACCCCAACGCAAGAGCCTACAGGATCCACCCTATTGTCAGGGGAGTAGACCGCCATTTTGGCGCGGCTCCCAGGGTCCCTTGCTATTCCCATGATTTTGATCAAGCCGTCATATATTTCGGTAACATCTTGCTCAAATAACTTCGCTATAAAATCATTATGCGTCCGAGACAAGATCAACATAGGACCATGCGATTCAGGACGAATATCCACCAAAAGGGCCTTAACCCTGTCACCAATGTGAAAAGATTGCCTGGGGATGTTGTGCTCCGAACGGATAACCCCTTCGGTACTTCCTATATCAATAATAGTCTGGTTATAGTCGACGTGCTTCACTGTCCCGCTCACTATCTCGCCTTTTCGTTCAACGAACTCAGCAAAGTGGCGTTCGCGTTCTGCCTCGCGAATCTTTTGTATAATGACTTGGCGCGCCCCCTGAGCAGCACTCCGTCCGAACGCGAAAGACGGCAATACCTCTGTAAACTCGAAGCCGAGCTCTGCGTCTGGTTGTGCCTTTTTGGCGTCTTCAAGAGAAATCTCGCACATGGGGTTTTCCACAAGCTCAACCACAGTAACGACACGCGATACTGTGATTTCCCCAGTGTCCTTGTTTATGCTTGCGCGGATGTCGTGCTCCAAGCCATATTTAGCCCTGGCGGCTCGTTGGATGGCACATTCCATGGCGGCGATAGATTCTTCCTTTTCGATATTCTTTTCCCTTGCCACGGCTTCTGCTATTTGGAGAAGTTCTGGGCGAGGCTGCTTTACAGCTGATGAGCTTACAGTTTTTGTGTTACGACTTGTCAACAGTTGACCCTCTTTTTAGTTTCGAGTTGTTATTTTTTGTCCTTTACTTGTATTTATAGCGTTTTTCCAGCAAGAATCCAATTGATATTTGATGTTTTGGCTCGCCATATCGCAGAGTCTCATCATATTAAGGGAAAAAGCGTAAAAAACAAATGGTGTATACCGGGGCCCCCAAAGATTGCGGGCCAGAAAATGAATAATTGTAAGCGTTTGACCGTCTAAAAAAACCGTAATCATTTGGGGAGTGGGTATATACCCAATCACACTGAAATGTTGGATTTTTTCACTACAGGAAAAATTATCATTAATGCGATCAATCATGGATTGAGCAATTTGGTCCCAAGTCACCTCGAAAAAGTTCGTGATTGTTGCACGAAACTCCTTTGCTGAAGCAAAATATCTATACTCAATCGCGGAGAGATCATGGATTTTTGTTATAAGCAATGATGTGAGTTATTCCAACTGGATATTGGTTGTTCTCATGTCGCGCCGACCCAGCATTTGACCGCGTTTGGGTATATACCCAGTCGCCAAAAGTTTGCTGGCTTAATGTTTCGGTGCTCGGCTTGAGCAGTCGTATCTTTAACTTGAACCACATTAGAGCTAATATGTGGTTTGTTGGGTGGAGAGACGCTGCTTGAGCGGTTGCGCTTCGGGGCTTGAGTATAGGAAGTAGAACAACCTCATGAAAAAAGTACAAAATAGATCAGCCGAATAGCCGCAAAAAGATGGAGCACATCCCCCACCACCACCCTTAAATTCTAACAGAAAAAGGTAAAGGAGGCGTTAACGCAAAGTTTACCGTTTTTTAGTATTTACGTTCTGTTAACTTTTTTGTGATAGACTGAACAGGTGGTGGTGGGGTGCGCCTTCCTTTTTTTTTAGCGTCCCCGCGCCATTGGGGGTCAATTCACTTGCTAATCATAACAAAACATTTTACACAAATCGGTACGGTCTTTGACTGCAAAACGTTCCGTCATAACACGCAAGTGGCCTTGTTATACCGGAGCCCCCCAAAGATTGCGACCAAAAGACTGAAGAATCGCAAGCGTTTGTAGACAATAAAGTCTGTAATCTTTTGGGGCGTAAGCATCCTACACAAAATATTAACGTTTATAAGCTACAATTAAGTCGTTGGTAGAATCGCTGTTATAGGGCCACAATGATTACAAAACAAAAACGAAAGAATTACAAACGTTTGTTTGGCTCAAAAGTCCACAATATTTGGAGCCCCCGCATATCGAAAATAGTTCGAGCTATTGCGCTAGCATCAATCCTCTCCAACCC
The DNA here is from genome assembly GCA_031273545.1 of Holosporales bacterium. Classification (GTDB taxonomy): domain Bacteria; phylum Pseudomonadota; class Alphaproteobacteria; order BNTO01; family BNTO01; genus JAIRNK01. The sequence goes on along the minus strand of JAISRQ010000003.1, from coordinate 4,690 downwards.
CGTCGTTCTCGCCAACGGCTCGCACGAAGGTGCATTATTATTATCATTCGAGACAACAAACAGGTCGTTTGGTGAATTATTTAAAGCGATAAGGAATCGTTCCTCTAGGATTAATCTAAAATACGTAGACATAATAGGGGAGGACACCAACCGCTACGACAAGTACCCATCCACTATTTATTCTAGATTTTTGCAATTGCACAACATCGCGCACATGTATACTGCGTATTCTCAACTGCATTTCCCATATGTCGACTTTATAGAAAAGAAACTAGGCTCAGATACTGACGAGAAGAAAGCATCAACGTTGTACAACATTATAAAACGGATCACTCTAAATATTTCTAATGACAATTCTTTAATAGTCAAGAGGGCTAACGAACACTTGCTTGGTGTGCCAGTAACGCCACCTTCAAAAAAAGGGGTAGAGTTGTACCCATCAGACACTCCGGATGAAAGTATGCCCGATGTAATAAACTCTATGTTTGCGCAATTCTTTGATCCATGGCGTGAGCGTTTCAAAGTTTCTGGTTCAAATGATCCAAATAATAACGTATTCGAATTATTAGATCGCCTAAAAACAGCTGTAGACGAAACCCAATTGAACGACGATAAGGCTAATCTTTTATTACCATTTGGCAGTATAGACGAAACCAGTAACGATACTTTGTTTGGAAAAGCCGTTCTTGCTCAGCAAATTGTTGTAGGAGGCATTATCGCAAATTATGCGTCGGTTAATTATCCTAAATTTGACCATATTATAATGCATGACTGTTGTTCTTTAACGACTGCAATAAAAAATACAATAAGTTATATAAAGGGCGAAACAGATAAACGCCCGCACCACACGATTGCAAACCGACTAGACAAAATTCACAACCTTTGGAAGGACAGCTTAATTGAGCGGATCCTGTGCTTGCCGACGCCCCCGGAAAAGCCGCAACTTTCTTTACGACACCGTATCCAAGGGATTTCACAAAAACTCGAAGGACAAGGGATTTTGTTCACGGATGAACGCTTGCCGCTAATTCGTCAGCTTCGAGCTTTGTTTAATTGCACATTTCAGAAGGGAAACATTTTTTCGCATCTTGTTATGTTGCGTAACATATTAAAAGATCCGCATACAATTATTGATGACGAAGTTTACGATAGCTGGGTACGTTTTATTGGCTGTTCGGATGATATGTTTTACGGAAGGCGAGAGGCGAAGGAGACGCTTTTTGGCGTGCTAAGCAGCATAGAACAATCGATAAATAAGGCGACCTCGGACTCGCTAACGCGCGCGATTGAGCTAGTTGGCACGAAACAAGATTTATTTGAATTAAACAGCAGCGTCAGAACTTTTTGGGGGGTACTAAACCGCTTATTTATCCCAAATTTTGACTTTGTTGAGCGTTTTAGGCAAGAAATCACCCCAATTGCGGCAAAAATGCACAGCACGTACACACCATTGTTAATGCGGACCGATAGCTTGTTTTTTGCAGTCGAATCCCTTGTAAGGACACATCAATTTGACTGGGCGGACGTTGTTATTTCGTCTTTATATGAAAATATTCCAACGTTAATTTCTTATTTGAAAAGCTACGTAGACGACACAACTAAGGCAGACAAAGCATATTGGAACGATTTTGAAGCCTACGAAACATTAAACACCCTGCGAAACGCAGTACTTGGTGGTGGCGTACGACGCATATTTGATGAGCCCCAGCTAGGACTATATGAAAATCGCTCATTGGAGCTGTACTTAAATAAAATCAACGAATTGTGTAATAAAGCCGCAGTGAGAAACACCCCCTTGCCGCTGCTCATTGGGGAGCGCAATGACGGGTACCTAAGGCAAACGTTGACGCTTAACGATAGGTTCAGGTACTTAAAGGAGATTATTTGGGATATATCCAAGTTTGTGGATACTTCACAAGAATGGTACGCAGTTGCGGGATTGTTGTTTAATAAGTTTGAAGAGTTATATTCACATCTTACGGTTCTTACCAATGCAAATAAAGAAACGACGTTACCAGCGGCGTTGTCGACCCTTGGAATGGTGACGGATCTTCCTGGGTTAGGTTCAATATTTAGCATAATGAACCTCTTCTTTTATAATAGTTCATCCGCATTGTTTGAATTTATTCTTGATAAATATAAAGCAAGCCGATTCGGATTATCCATAGAAACGCATCACTCATTAACTAAAAATCTCCAACAACTAAAGGATTTTTTGACTGAAACGCAAACGCTAGACATTACGACAGAGTTTGACTTAATCGGAGAAATGTCGCACCGGGAGTTTGTGCCGTCTGTGTTTGGGCGCCTTGCTGCGTGCGAGGATGCGCTCTTACAGCTGTGGAACAATGCGTATTACATCCCGATTTACCAAGTACTTAAATTGGCTGCAAATTTTTACGAATTAACGCATGAGATCACAAATGAGGGCTGGAGTGAGATGACGTTGGCGCAAATTGGGACTCCTGTCTCTAGCATAGATGAGCGTTCACTTTTTGGCATATTGAACTACGTTATTGCGAGTTGTTTAACGTCCCCCCTTGGGCATAATGTAAAGTTTATTGCAACAATGATTCCGGATTTAGCAGGCCAAATAGCCAGCCATAAAGCAATTACGGACGAAGAAAAAATTGCAGTACTAAGCAGGATTTTAACAAACGCAGAGATAAAGAGGTTGTACCCCGATGCGCAATTGCCTGAACAAAATTACGTTCCGTTGAGTGTTCTTGAGGCAAATATTGCAGAGGCATTTTACCCAATTGCGGGGTTTTTTAGGTTTCACCAAGCCGAGCAACTTTGGGATTTTGGAAACAAGATTAGCGCAATTCTTCAAGAGATAAGCGAATATCTTACGCAAACATCAGCTAAATATAACCCGGTTATACAAATAAAAGACAGTTCTATTGCGCAGACATTAATGAAAAAACTTGGGAAAGACAGCGATTTAACGGACTGGAATGGGCGATATATGCTTGTGTCCAGGGAAGAGTCGGCGAAGGAAGGCGACGCTGAGGTCCCGTTGGGCAGCATTCCCTTGGAGGATGAGAGTGCGGAGCTGTCCGTATTTGGATTGTCCAACCGTCTTGGAGTGCGTCTATACGGGATGTATTCGACGCTAAATATATGGATGAACGCAGGTATTTTTGAAGATAGCTTCAATTTTTTAAGTGATTTAAAGCAAAAGTTTTACCCTGGGGAGTGCGCTTTGTACTACCTGACGGATGGCGTTCTACAAATTGGAAGGTCGATTGCGAACATAAGTAACAATGTGCAAAAAATTGGTGCAATTCCTTGTGTCGAAGATACGCCCTCAGAGGAATCGGACGCTGCGGTAGGGCCAAACGCTGCCGCGGGAACAATTGACGCAGCCACGAATCCAGGAGCACCAACCCCCACCATTTTACAAGAAAGATACAAATTATTTAGCGAAATTGAGCAATGCCTACAACACGTAGGCGAAACAATGTCCTCAATTGCACAAGTTTTGCCTCACGTCCTTGGCTCAAATTTTTATGAAATTTTACGCTGTGTTGATGCATCAGAATATGTTGTGGATGCAATTTTGGATTTTTCTAACTTAGATAATGCGGTAACCAGGCTCTTGCGTCACTTACAGGTCCCGGCAGAATTTAAGGATGAAGCCCGTAGGTACACGAAAGATGAGTGGACATGTGCAGATTTGACTCACGGCTTTAATGATATCTGCGCCAATCTAATAGATATATCTACTAAAATATTTGAAGTCGGTCCAAGCACAATTGAGGAACACACTGACCTTGTCGAAATGGGCGTCAGTATAAAGCGTTGTCAAATCGCGACGCTGCGTGCATGTCCACAAAGCATAAAGTTCGACCTTCGACGCCACAAAGAGGGGCATAGGCAGCTACATTGTCCGACGTGCAGTGTTCCCGTGGTGCAGTTCGAGCGCATAAGTCAATGTATACAAGAAATTTCGACAAACTTATCTTTTCTTTCGCGATCATTTTTGTCGCATGCAGAAGTTGAGCCACTGAGGAATATGCTTGAAATGCTGGAAGAAGGCGGGGAATCACCTGCAAATAGGCTTTTGTTCCCACAAGGGGATGACTACGCGTGTTGCTGCGAAGCAGGTTCCATTGTTGACGTTATCGCAGCAATGGAGAAGAACATTAAGATTATCATGAAGAAACTTGGATAGAACAATAAAATGAATCCATTCCTAAATGGATTCAAATACGTCTAATATATACACTTGATGCGCCATGAATATACATAGTATTATTGCAGTATAATGAGAGTATTCCAAACAAGTTTTCCAAACCTGAGAGGCAATATCGCTAAGTTTTTAAGGAGAGATTTATGAATATAAATAAAGCTATAAAGTCATGTTTCGTTAATGTGAGCGTGTTCGCGGCATTAGCAAGTAACGTTTTAACTACAGCAAGCAACGCTTCATCCGGCCCTGAGCCTAGAAATTATAGTGACTATCATGTACTAATAGTTGGACCCGCGTCGTATAACAACCACGAAACATTTGCCAGTGGTAATTATCCAGAAGAATTAAAAGGCCTTCAACTTGACCCGCAAAACGTGATGAACGTCCCTTGGGAAGACCCAGATGAGGAAAAGAGAAACGATTGGAGACCCCAAGGATACAATTATAGTGGTGGAGTTCTGTATTATCTATAATTCCCGGGGCGTGTTCTGACCA
>JAISRQ010000136.1 GCA_031273545.1 Holosporales bacterium | reverse complement strand
ACACTCCCCAAGTACTGATAACTCGCAATTCCCCCCAGAGTCACCTGCCAAATCAATAACAAACGCCCCCTCTTTCATCTTATCTACCATGCTTTTCGTAATGATTTTAGGCGCAGGCTTATTCGGAATTTGAGCCGTCGTAATGATTACATCCTGCTTTGGCATGATCTCCAACAATTTGGCCTCCTGCGCCAACCTGTACGCCTCGCTCATTTCTTTAGCGTACCCACCATGGTCCTCGCCTCCCTCATCCAAAGGGACAGATACAAACGTTGCGCCAAGGCTTTCCACTTGCTCCTTCGCAGCAGCCCTCACATCAAATGCCGAAACGACCGCCCCCAGCCGCTTCGCCGTCGCGATCGCCTGAAGTCCAGCGACCCCCGCACCAACAACCAAAACTTTCGCAGGAGGAATACTCCCCGCTGCAGTAGTCATCATCGGAAACACGCGCCCCAACATAGACACAGCACACACGACAGCCTGATACCCCGCCAAATTGCTCTGCGACGACAACACATCCATCGACTGCGCCCGCGTTATGCGCGGCAACCAATCCAGGCTAAACGCAGACACCCCAATGCGCGCCAGGTGCCGGAGTCGTTCCGCATTTTTCAACGGGTTAAGCTGCCCAATCAACACCGACCCCGCCTTCATACTGCGAATCGACTCATCGTCCGGAAGATTTACCGCAAGCAATATTTGCGAACGCTCAATCAACTGCTTACGCTTTGCTTCAACTTTCGCCACAGCCTCAAACATCCCGTCTGAATACCCTGCCCTAGCCCCTGCACCCGACTCTATGTAAAAGGAGGTGCTTGGCATTTTTTTTATAACATCAGGCGTCATCGCGACGCGGAAATCTAGATCCAACTCTTTTAGGACGCCAATTACCATATGTGCACTTATTTGCTTTTGCTATGCACAATTCATACAAGAAATTACAGCTAAACGCAAAATAAACAACGATTTTGCAATGTTTGATCCGTATAGGGCCCGCAATCCTTTGGGGCCCCGGTATATTTTGCAATTTTTTGTCCGCAATATTTGGAGACCCGAAGCGGGTACACACATAAAATCATGTCACTGCATAAAATTATGATGTGCTATACTTCACCAGGTTTATGGCCTTAGTCTTTTTTCTGAACATTTTTTTCTAGCGCTTTTTGGACGGTTTTTTATGTACACAAACGACATACGGCTTCTCGGACACTCTGGAATGGTAGCGAAAGCAGCAGCCGAAATAGCCAAAATAACAGGATTGGTCGATCCGGTATTGGCATACAAATATGGTTTATTTCACGATATTGGGAAGTTCTATTTATCCCACGAAAAAAGATACAAGCACCCGCTTCTTGGATACACAATCATGAACGATTCAGGTAAACCGGACATCGCGAAAATTTGCCTAACACACCCGTTTCCCGTTAATGATATTGAATACATAACGTTTTATTGCCATGGTGATATCGTTGAATCCCAAACCATCCACAAAATGCTCAAGGAAATCGAACAAGATTTTGCAATAAAGTTAATCCAATTCTGTGATAAAATTTCCCTCGAGGGCTCGTACGTAACGTTGGAACAAAAGTTTGATTGGTACGTGCAAAAATATGGAATAAAGACAGATTGCGTTGACAAGAACTATGAACAGTTATTCGACATTAAAAAAGTAATTGATTCGTCGATAGGGGAAGACGTTTATAAAATTCTTGGGGTTCAGTAAATGTTGTCTTATAAATAGGTAAAGGTTTTATGGTAAACGAAGACGATAGCTCTATAGAGGATATTCTTAACTCTATAAAAAAATTTGTGTTAATAGAGGAAAGTAGCGGCTCGTATAAGCCAGAAGAAGACGGCGTAGTAAAGCTTTCTCCATTAGTTGATGATTTTGTAAAAGGCGAAAAAATAGGACCAATCGACATGCCTGACTTTATCCGCAATGCCTCGCGTCAAGATGAGCACGGCACGAACGAAAGAGATGTGGGACGCCAAAGGAGTAGAGATGCGGAGGACAGGATGACTGGATTTGAAGCAAATGCTGGACCGAACCCCAGATTTGGCGCAGGAACTAGCGCGGATACGAGATTTGGTGGAAACACCGGACCTGACCCCAGATTTGGTGCGGGGGGAAGCCCAAATACGAGGTTAAGCGGAAACACCGGACCAACCCCCAAGTTGGAAGCTGCAGCAGCTGAGCACGACGGACAAACTGCATCAAACATAATTGCCCCTCTAGGTTTAAACAACCAGTCACAACCAGACAACGCAAGCCAGCACATTCACAAAAATGATATCGTCGCAGACAGCAAACAAGACGCCCAAACGATATTAAAAAGTTTTGCAAATGCAGTAAAAGAATTATCCAAAACAAAAGATACTTTGCCAAAAACAGGAACATTAGACCAATTAGTAATTGATACAATAAAAACAACGGTTGAACATTGGGTTGAAAGCAATATTAAGGATATAGTTGAGACTCTTGTGAAAGAAGAAATTAAAACTATAACTAACTCAATATTATCAAACACACTTAAAGATGAATAAACCAAGACGCAAGTTAGTACAAAAAAATAACCGTGTTTCCTGTGCTTTGTTGTATTCATATGTTATAAACAAGTTGTTCGTGTAAGAAGATTAAAAGGCTAAAAAAACATGACTGTACTGAGTGATACATGGATCCGCCAACAATCCGTTGAGCATAAGATGATAGCGCCGTTTGTGGAAAACCTTTGTTCCACAAATGTTGTTTCCTTTGGTTTGTCCTCATATGGGTATGACGCGCGCGTGTCCGATGAGTTTAAGGTGTTCACGAACGTCAACAACGTAATAATTGACCCAAAGAAATTTTCAGAAGACAGCTTCGTCACAAAAAAAGGGGACGAATGCATTATTCCGCCACATAGCTTTGCGCTAGGGCACACGGTAGAATATTTCAACATCCCGCGGGACGTTATCGTGATCTGCCTGGGGAAATCGACATATGCACGTTGCGGAATTATCGTAAATGTCACCCCTCTGGAGCCAGAATGGGAAGGGTTTGTCACGCTGGAATTCTCCAATACAACGCCTCTCCCTGCAAAAATTTACGCCAATGAAGGGGTTTGCCAGTTTATATTCCTAAAAGCTGACGTTGCATGCGAAACCTCTTATAAAGACCGCCAAGGTAAATATATGGGCCAGAGGGGCGTTACGTTGCCAAAGGTTTAGGCACACACACCAAATGATTGCGAAGTTTTTTAACAAACTCTTGAGATTTTTCAGTTTATGGCCCGCAATGTTAGAAGACCACGACTAGACACACACCAAATGATTACGGGATTTGTAGGAGGAACAAACGCTCGCTCCCCTTCGGCTTATGGCCCGAAATATTTGGGTACATCAGGTTACGTCAATATTTTTTGTACTTTTGACTCGAAAAACCTGTTCTAAAATCGACCTCGCTAACAGACTTCCCAAGAGCTTGTCTTTTTACAGTAGTTTCCCCATCTTCGTCTGTTTCCTCTGTACTCGTTAGTCCGTGTTGCGCATATATATAAGATGTTTCTTCCCTGTATAAAACGCGGACGTGCAAAACTAAAAAATCAAGTATTTGTTTGAATTGCGTAACGTAACAGTCCTTAAACGTACGTTTCTCAAGTAGTCTACGTTTTCCTTCAATGAATCCAGATCGGTATATAACCATTTTTTTGATCAACGTCCCATCATTCATGTATTGTTCTAATATAGGAGAATATGTCCCGTTTTGTATAATGATGACAACATCAGAGTGTCGGATGGACGCTGATGCGATAAGCTGATTCACGGAATGCCCAACTGTTTCGCGCAAGGTATCGTATGTAAATCCGAAAAGCTCTGTCCGATAAATGGAACTTCCTCCACTTTTGGCCGTTGCCTCAGGTTTAGATGCATCAGAATCGTCATCCGCCCCAAACAGAAAATCCTCTGCCATATCTATTAGCATTGGAATAAACCCTAATGGAGATGATGCCTTTTTCACACCTTCAGCAGTACGCTTGAATATATCGTCAATGCGAATGCTCCACTCCCTTGTAGCTTTGGATATTCCAGATAACGCATTATTCTTAGCCGTCCCGACTACCGGAATTTTAAAACGACTTCGTCCAGGCAAGGAAATAGTCCTCATTCCCTGTACGGCCATAAAGGTACCTCACACCACACCGAACACTTCACTGTTGCAAATTTTAGAAATTACGTCAAATCTAACTTTTTATCATACTTACTCGTCTTTTATTTCTTCCCTGTTGAATTTTGTAATTTTTATACATTCATTATAATCGACAAAAAATTATAAGAAGGAGGAGTACTTCGCGTCGCAGTAAATAATGATATATAAAAATTGCAAGTAACGCTTAATTAAAAGATTGTGAAATAGATATCTGCATTCCTTACACCCCGGGGCCCCAAAAATTGTGGAAAAGAATATGAAAAATAGTAGGTGTTTTATTGACCGAAAAAACCGCGACCATTTGGGGATTGGGTATATCAGTCATAAATCGTCACTTAACTTAATAGCAAAAGCAGAAGACAAATACTTACAATTCGTTTAACAGGACATACATTTACTTCTCTCGAAATTTTTATTTCGCTCCACACCAAATCTTAATCATTTATTAACCATTTTATGGCTATACTATAAGCAGGTAAGTCATAAGTATGATGATCGTTTATGAAATTTATTTATAAGTATTGTTTGGTTGGTACGGTATTCATGTTCAGCAACTTTATAAAGGGGGAAGCGAATGTGGCAGCTCAGGTTTTTAGTGACCCAACGCTGACGTTGTCCAAGAGTTGTGTGCATCCAACTCACAGCGATTTTACTACATTTGTATCAGGGGATGCTCCTTTCGCAGACACAGCAAGTATTAATGTGACGACGGGAAGTTTGTTGGGTTTTTCTGATCCAGGAGTCGTTGGGCGATGTATACAGCGTTGCTCTGGGGACGGACGCGAAGGGCTATCGCACGTAGGGATTGCTGTAGTTGCATACCCGTCAGAGATTATGCGCCTAATACACGCATCCGAGCAATCAGGCGGACTAAACACGCGCCGCGCACGGTACACTACAGCACAAAGATCCGTAATGACGAACAGGTACCCGTACTTAAGCTGCCTGTCCGAACAAGACGACGATGTTATGTTTTGGAAGGAAAAACTGGGCGTATTTTGCTTAGAATCTACAGGGACAGCACAACAGGTTAAGCATGGCCTTTGGCCGAGGGTACAAATATCCCCCCTAGAAGATGCTGTATCTGAGTACGTGGGAGACGTTTGCGTGCGAACACTTAGTGATCCGATTCCGCTGGAGGGATTACAGCATCTAATTTATAGAGAATTAGGGGTCAGCTACGAGAAGAGGTTGTTACAGCTATTGAAGTCTCGCAAAGACAAAAATGCTAAAGATGATACAAGTTCTTGGTTTTGTAGCGAACTTGTTGCTTACATATACAGAGAATATGGAGTTATTTCGGACGATGTTGTAGTAAATAATGTAATCCCTAAAGAATTATCTACCGCAAGTCGCAGGGATTTTCTTAGAGGGCAGGCAAGCAATGAGCTGTGGATTAAATTTTATGAAAAATCTGGTTGTTGCGCATGACATCCTTAAATGGCGTTGAAAGTTGTTGCACATGACGGTGAAGCGAGTGGGGTCAATCGAGGTCCCCAAAGATTGCGAACAAGAAATTGGAGGATCGTAAGCGTTTGTTCCCCAATAAAGTCCGTAATCTTTTGGGAAGTGGACATATACCCATTATTATCCAATCCCTGTTCCCTCATTTTGGACGCCAATGCTTTTTTTGGACATGAAAGGTTTCCTATTTATTAACAAAAATATGGGTATTTTCTTAATTGCAATAGCGAATATCGTCATTGCTATCAGAAAAAAACTGATCAAACCAACAAAGTAATCTATAAAGGTGGCGCATTCTATACCATAATGTACAAGCTTGCACTGTTTTTCTCATTGTATCTTTATGCCGAAACATAACTCAATTGATTACGACGCTATACTACGAAAGGCGTTGCGTCAGGTAATACGCGAAATATTGGTTAACGCCGCTAACTATGGTATTAGTGGAGAACATCATTTTTTAATAACGTTTGCTACTAACCATCCATGGGTGGAGCTTCCTGATTATTTAAAAGAAGAATATCCTGACGAAATGATGATCGTTATTCAGCATGAGTATTGGGATCTGGAAGTTACCGCAGATGGTTTTTCTGTCACGCTATGTTTTGATGAAGTGAACGAACGCATAAAGGTTCCGTTTTCGGCGTTAATTGAATTTGCTGATCCATCTAGTAAGTTTGGGCTTCAGTTCGTTAACTACGATAATTTTGAAGAAGACGTGTGCGACGAAACGCAAAACGTAAAAGATGGGTATCCTCGGACAAATGTTTTGTCTTTGGATGATTTTCGGAAAAGTAAAAAAAGAGGTGACGATGATTGATAAGGTGTTAGTAAAACTATCTGGAGAATCGCTAAGCACAGATATCTCTACTTTGCAAAATTATGAAGAGCTAGCCTACTTAGAACAAGAGGAAGTCTTACCCCAAATCTCTGGCTTTGGGATAGCTAATAAAAAGATGGTATTGAAGTTGGCTCTAGATATAAAAAGAACTGTAGAGAAAAATATATCTATTGCTGTTGTAATTGGTGGCGGAAACCTCTGCCGAGGGACAAGAGACGCAACAAACCAAACATTACGCGCAAGCACGGATAAGATTGGCATGTTAGCAACTGTAATAAACGGAATTGTGTTAAATGCTGCGTTGACTGTCGTAGGAGTGCGCTCCGTTGTGCTGTCGACCCGCTCTATGCCCGCGATTTGCGAACTATACACAGCGGGACGCGCCAAAGCGTGCATGGAGTCTAACCAGGTCGTAATTTGCGTTGGAGGCAGCGGACAACCCTTTTTCACGACAGACACAGCCGCAGTTATTCGTGCGTGTGAGCTTGGTTGTGATGCATTGCTTAAGGCAACAAAAGTCCCCGGGATTTACAACAGCGATCCGCAGACGAACCCAGACGCGAAGTTTATCGACGTTATATCGTATGAGGAGTTTTTATTACAAAAGATTCGGATCATGGACGCAACCGCAATATCTATTGCAAGAGACGAGCAGCTCCCCATATTTGTAATGAGTACGTACGCAGACAACGCCATTGTCAGAACATGTGAAGGAGACCTGGTTAGATCGGCAATTGTGAGTAGCTAGTTTGAATCAACGTCACTGACATTAACGACAACTTCGTCATTAGATGCGAGGCTCAGCACTTCACGCGCGCGCTCCTCAAGCAAGTCCAGATCCAGGCTTTGCGGACGCAGGAGCTTTATGTCGCGTAACAAAATCTCTTTATCATTATCTAACTTCGCGACGACGCATTGCTCCTGTGTTACGATTTGCCTTATCCTGAACAACGCAAACAACCCCCTATTCCCCTGGAGCAAGTGGTACACTATATATGCAGCAATCCCTGACAAGATCAAGAATTTGATCAATGCATTTTTTGATGGTCGGTTAATCGGAACAAACTTTAATTGCATGCAAACCTGAGATCTAACGAAGCCGAAAGCGCTTACCACTTGAATGTAGCATGTTGTAGACAAAACGTTAACGAACAACATTAATTGTTTAACTCCACAAGGTAGGACGAACTTCATTGGAGAATAAACATGCACCATTATTCAGTATCTGATCCATAATATTTAGGATATCATGCGCATTGCATTCGACTATAGACGAATCACGACAATCAGTGCTATCATAAGACTAGTTGGGGACAGCGAATTAAACCTTATACAAGGATAGTAGACATGTTAATGAATCTCTTTTACACCAACACGCAAGCGGAGTGTTTTTACTTAGTTATTGCATCCGTTTCAACTGTGTTATTCATGCTAAAGCTTGTATTCATGGCGTTTTTCGACTTTGACTCCGACGTAGACGTGGACGCAGCGGACGATTCGTTTACGTTTTTCTCGATTCAATCCATTTTGGCCTTCTTAATGGGGTTTGGCTGGGTAGGTTTAGCCGGCTTAAAGGAGTGGACGCTGAGTCCGACTCTAACTGCGGCGGCGGCTATGGCTGCTGGAGGGGGGGTCATGTTTTTGTCTGTTTGGCTTATGTTCCAAGTCAAAAAGCTAGACCATACACCGAAAGTTGACTTAAACTTGGCGATGGGCAAAAGTTGCTCCACGTATACGCGCTTTGCTCCGAATGGCTCAGGACAAATTCGGCTAGAACTGAATGGCAAAGTGTCCATATTTAACGCGATAAATGCGACTGCGGAGCCGATAAATTCATTCGAAACAGTAAAGGTAGTTTTAGTAAAAGATGATACACTCTACGTAGGTGAAGAGAATGAAGGAGAGACAATAACATGATGATACTAGGCTTGGGGATTATTCCACTTATATTGGTAGGAGTATTGCTGTTCGTTGCTCAACGGTATAAGCGCTGTCCGTCTAACAAAGTTTTGGTCGTGTACGGAAATGTAGGAGGCTCAAAAACAGCGAAGTGTATTCATGGTGGAGGAACCTTTATTATCCCTCTCATACAAGGGTACGAGTATCTTTTGCTTGAACCAATGACCACGGAAATTGATTTAAAAGGAGCATTATCGAAGAAAAATATTCGTGTGAATGTTCCTGCTACTTTTACCTTTGGAGTAGCAACGCGCCCGGAATTGATGCAGAACGCAGCAGAGCGCCTTTTGGATTTGGAAAGAGAAGAAATAATCGCACACGCAAACGATATTATTCTTGGACAGTTGCGTCTCGTTTTGGCAACACTGTCAATTGAGGAGATAAACCAGGACAGAGAAAAATTTTTGGAGCAGATTAATGCGAATGTGGATATTGAGCTTAATAAGATTGGATTGGAAGTTATAAACGTTAATATTCGCGATATAACTGACGAATCTGGCTATATCGAGGCTATTGGAAAAAAAGCAGCAGCAGAGGCTATCAACCAGGCAAAGGTAGAAGTTGCTCATCAGCTGAAGATTGGAACAGTTGGAGAAGCAGAAGCATCAAAGCAGCAGAGAATTCAAGTTGCCGCATACGAAGCAGAGTCAATAGAGGGAGAGAACTCAGCTAAGGCTAATATCGCGCAGTACAATGCGGACCTTGCTGTAAAACAAGCGTCCTCGTTAAAGATAGGAGAGGTTGCGAAGGCTAATGCTGAAAGAGATGTGTTGATTGCACAGAAGGAAAAAGAAGAGGCAAAACTTCGTAAGGAAGAACTCGCTCGCCAGGAAGTAGAAAAGCTGAAGGTTCAAGTCATGGCAGATGCCGAAGCTGAGAAAATAAAGCGTATTGCCTTTGGAGAAGCGGAGGCAATCAAGGCGAAATATTTTGCAGAGGCTGAAGGGATCAAGGCCGTATTGGAGGCAAAAGCTGGGGGATATCAACGGCTTGTGTCTGTGTGTAAAGATAAGCCAGAACTTGCAACTAGTTTGCTTATGGTAGAAAAAGTTGAGAACATTGCAGCCATCCAAGTAGAAGCGATAAAGAATATAAAGTTTGATAAAATCACCGTATGGGACGGGGGAACTGGAAGTGCAAACGGAAGTTCTACCGCAAACTTTATGAGGGATTTAATTAAGGCAATCCCACCGATGCAGGAGATTGCAAGGCAGGCGGGAATAGAGTTGCCGTCTGTGCTGGGACAAGTCATTAACACGGATAAAAGTGCTGAATGAGCTAGCTAGGCCGGGGGCCCCTCAAAGATTGTGGGAAAGAAGGTAGAAAAACAGTAGGTGTTTTACGGCCCCAAAGACCCGCAATCGTTTGGGGATTGAGTATAGAAGTTAGGGCGTGCGGCTTTTTTTACATTTGCATGTGCGCCGTTTAGAACTTGCGGAATTTCAGTCCCCTCGGGAACGCCGCCAGTTGGTACTTTCGGCGGCATGTGCGCCGTTTAGAGCTTGCGGAGTTTCCGCGTCGCGGGACGCTTGGTGTGCCAGGCAAAATCTCTCGGCATTTCGCCTCATGAATGAGGTGTCGTTTGCCCAAACCGTGAATCCAAATTATAGTATTGGAAACGTTGCGCATTTGCGTTTCCCGGACGTTCAGCCTTTTTTGCATTGCTGTAGTCTATATTCAAACAGATGTTTTTACCTTTAGTGCTTATACTAGTAACAAACTGTTTATCAAAATGTTGCTGAAGGCCTGCTTTTGTGCGCGCTAATATTTCTTCGCTGTTACCCCTTAATATACTTGATACGGAATTCGCATTTTTCGCTTGCTCCCCCTTACCAAATGATTGCTGGCTGTTTCGCCCGCCAGACGTGGATGATCCTTCAACGTTCGGTCCGCCTTCACTATGGGCCCCTTTATACAGCGCAGATGGGGACAACTCTACCGCAAATGAGAGTGATTCATTTTTTACGCGACAAATTAAACTTTGTAAAAATTGTCCCTTGTGCATCGTTTCAAATACGGACAAAAGCACAGGAAGTGCGTGCACTTGGCTCCACGTCTGAGATGTTTTGTACTTCAATAATGCATCCAACATCTTCTTTTGGTGCGATTGCCGCTCCAATCGCGAAATCTCTTTTTCCGGAAGCACGCTCCCTACATATTTAAATTGTTCTTGGCGTTGTTGTTCCGCGTTAACAATGTGCAAATTACGAACCGCCAAAGAAAAGAACACGCAGCCAAAAACCATTGCTCCGCGACCTGCATACTTTGGCACTAAAAATATGCCATGTAAAAACTGCGTATATTTGTTACGCAGATACGTCAGAGAATCCGTCCTTCTCACAAACGTTCCACACGCACAACAATTTAATTTTTGTGATAAATCTTCCGCATTAACAACATTCAATCCCTCTTCTTGCAAGATTGTAACCTCGTCGCCATCTTCGTACGCCGTTCTCCCCAAATATTGGAATGTCTGTACGATTTCGCTTTCGCAAGCTTTGGTCGCGTCCCGCACTAAAACTAACTGACCATTCAAACTTACTGCCAGCGTCGTTATATACCCACTCCCCAAATGATTACGGGTTATAGAGTGCCCGCCTTCTTCATATGTTCCATAACTCAGCGCCCCAGTAGAATGCCCGTATTCGTTAGATCCCCCGGAAGAATGTACCCCAGATTTATACACCAAACAGCACCACTTTGTTGATATATGTTTCGCGGCATTTTGAAGAATAACACGCGGCATGACATCCAATTTATCCACTGGAATGCGGTTCTGAATAAGCTGATTTAAGATCTGTTTACTTCTATCCGAAATATCGCACGTCGTTAACACAAGCTTCGAGCTCTTCGACTTAGACTTCGCCCCAAATTTAAAACTCGACGGAGCAACATCCTCCGCCTCCTGTCCCCATAGTAAATGTGGCCCGATTAATACTTTATTTGACTGTTTATTGTTTTGCTTTAATCGCCGCTTTAATAAGAACTTGTCAAAAAATGACAGCTCCCCTACAGGAAAAAGCTCGCAATCCGCCCAATTCGTATCCAGCACCACAGACGCAAACGCAGGCGCGTACTGTTGTATGATCAGGTCCAGGTCCGAGTCCGTAAGCGTGTAACGAACCAAAACGCGCCGTCTATTTAATATTACGGCATCAATATGATTTCGCTCTACTTTGATTAATAAACTGTTCACGTCCCCTTCCGTTCTCTCCATCCCACAAACACTTGTGATTATTCAAATTCTTGTCCGCAACATCTGGGGACTCGTTATAAACCTATAAAAATGAGGGCCCACGAGGGCCCCCAAATCATCGCCCTAAGCTTAGTAGTCCATTCCGCCCATACCCGGGTTCGGTGCCATCGGCGACTTTGGCTCCGGCTTCTCCGCAATCGCGCACTCCGTCGTGATCAGCAAGCCCGCAACAGACGCCGCATCCGTAATCGCCGTAAGCACGACTTTAGTCGGGTCCAAAATCCCCTTCTTCATCAAGTCGCAGTACATATCCGCCTGCGCATCGTACCCGACGTTGAAGTCATCCGACTCCAAAATCTTCCCAACGACAAC
>JAISRQ010000127.1 GCA_031273545.1 Holosporales bacterium | reverse complement strand
TGGGAATAAGTGGATTGAGGGTTGTTTTGCGGGAGTGCCTGCCAAGGGTCGTGCTGATTATTACGAGACGGTGAAGCCTGTTGGTGATTTATCGTTAGATTTTTGGAAGTTAGATTCTGGTGGTTTTGTGTTATTAAAGAATCCTCGCAAGCAGGGAGCCTACATGTCTCGTGTAGCCTTAGAGATTGATCGTTACATCAAATCTATTGAGTCCCGTGCATTAGCCTATAAGAATAGCAGTAACAAATAATACAATATTTTCAAGTAAAACAAACGATATGAAAGCGACCGGTATAGAGACGAAGTCGATCAGTGAGTTATTAGGCAATTCATTTTTAATTCCCTCCTACCAGCGTGGTTACCGTTGGACTGGGATTCAGGTTCGTGATTTACTGAATGACATTTGGCGATTTGCGACCACTGACCATGCTTCATCCTCGTGGTATTGCCTCCAGCCCATTGTAGTGAAGCCGACCCCTTTCAGCACCTACGAGCTAATCGACGGTCAGCAACGCCTAACGACGACCCACCTCATCCTTCACCACCTTCGCCGTCATACCGATTCCATACCTGGGAGTTTCGGGATTGATTATACGACACGTAATAATAGTAGCACGAGCAGCAAGGATTTTTTAGAGAACATAGACGAGCGTTGCGATTTGTATAAAACGAATATTGATTATTACCACATATCGTCGTCATATCAGGAGATTGTTAATTGGTTTAGCGAAGAGTCCAAATCTTGTGATACAGTGCATGAGGTATTTGCGTCGGTATTTTTAAACCGGACGAAAGTAATATGGTACAGTGTATCGATAGAGGAGGATGCGATAGAGATATTCACACGTTTAAACATGGGTAAAATTCCATTAACGAATGCAGAGTTAATAAAAGCCTTATTTTTAAGCAGTTCGAATCAAAAGTCGGCGGGAGACGATACTCAAAAACGTATTGATAGTAAGTCAAGTCGGATTCAGGTAGAGATATCGCGGGATTGGGAGGAGATGGAGTGTGAATTAGAGGATAATGAGTTATGGTATTTTATGAGTAACGTTTTTCCGCCTGAGACCCGAATTGACTTTATTTTTGACCTACTCACAGGGAAGTCTTCAAAAGAGCCAGACGCGTACTACACATTTCGGAGATTCAGTGAGGAGTGGGATCGGGGGGATCGGATAACGGTTGCAGAGAGATGGATAGAGATAAAGAGGTACTATCAGACGATACGTGATTGGTATTTTGACCGCGAGTATTATCACAAGATAGGTTTTTTAATATGCGACAATGAAGATATTAGAGAATTAATCCGCCAATGGCAGGAAATATCCAAACCGGAGTTTATCGAACTTCTCAACGCTAAAATTTCGAGCCGCTTAGCGAAAGTTGACTTAGAGGCAATAGAGTATGGTGATCGCAGGATAAAAATGATATTGCTCTTGCATAACATTCAGACACTGCTAAACCAAAAAGAGGGGGACACTCGTTTTTCCTTTGCGCGTTACAAGAGGGAACGTTGGGACATCGAGCACATCCACGCGACCAATGAGGATATGCCCACCAACGAACGCCATCAGTTAGACTGGCTAACCGAAGCACTTGAATTTATAGAAGACGACGCCCTGAAAATTCATGCAGAGGAATATGTAGCAGGCTCATCGGAGGAACCTTTTGTTGAGTTATATCAATCCATTTTAAGTCATTTCGGCAAAACGGATCAAAATGAAGACATCAATGATTTACAGAATTTAGTATTATTAAACGCTCACACGAACAGAAGTTATAAAAATGGTATATTTCCGGTAAAACGCAAGCGGATTCTGGAGGAAGAACGATGTGGAACATTCGTGCCACCATGTACAAAAAACGTTTTTCTAAAATACTATAACGACAACATTTCCCAGATGACCTTTTGGGGGAAAGCCGACCGGGAGAGTTATTTCAGAGACATACAAGAAGTTTTGCAACTCTATTTACGATAAACGATCATGAATAACGTCCAAAAATTTAAACGACTGAGTTTCTGGCAATTGCTAGGTGAAACTCCAATAGATATTCCTCTCATCCAGCGTGCTTACGCCCAGGGTCGAGTAAGGAAAGAAGCGCTTCGAAAAAAGTTTTTATCAACCCTGCTCAATGCATTCATTAACAAACCTGTCGAACTTGACTTTGTTTATGGAAGTACACTTGAGTGCGAATTTCAGCCATTGGACGGTCAGCAGCGGCTAACAACTTTATTTTTGCTACATTGGTACATAGCTGTTTTGGAGGGTCGCTTGGACGAAGATACGAAACATAGGTTAAAGCGATTTACATATGAAACAAGAAGCAGTTCTCGCGAATTTTGCCACGACTTGGTAGTAAAAAGTGTAATGATTAACGAAAACAAAATTAGTCATACAATCAAGAATGCACCATGGTACGTCATGTCATGGAGTCGAGATCCGAGTATTAATGGAATGCTAAAGATGTTGGATGACATCCAGGAAACATTTAGTGGGAACGTGAGAATTTGGGACAGGTTAACGGATGCCGAAAATCCTCCGATCACATTTCTTTATTTACCTTTAGAGGAATTTGGTCTTTCCGATGATTTATACATCAAGATGAATGCGCGCGGCAAGCAGTTAACTTCTTTTGAGCATTTCAAAGCGCGTTTTGAGAAACATATTGAAGTGCAGAAATGGGAATTAGACTTAAGCCTTGAGGATACATTTTCATATAAAATAGACACTGAATGGACTGACACTTTTTGGTTTCACCGAGGGGATAATGATCTGGTAGATGAGGAGTTAATGAATTTCATTGCGGGTACTGCGATCAACCTGTATGCATTGGAAAGTGATCAGAATGAGTATATTGAGGAGCGGATCAAAAATTTATACAATGACAGTAATCTGCTTGAGCCGGAGGATTACCCAAGTAAAGAGTCATTCAATTATCTAAAAGTCTGCCTGAATATATATTCCCAAAAAGACACATATAAACCTTATACGGAGTCGTTATTACCTGCTGATTTTGCGTTATGGGAGAGTAAGCCTGGTATTTTCGAAGAGTTTGTTACAGATTCGGAACGGAATATAACATACAAAACGCGCGCGTTATTTTTTGCGCAGACCGAATATTTACTAACCAACGTCTTCGAGCAGAATACCTTTACCGACTGGATGCGAGTAATCAGGAACATTGTGCACAACGACGTTACCGGTATAGCGACATTTACTAAAGCGATAAAACTAATAAGGGAGTTATCTGCTGGTAGTGGAAGCATTTATCAATATTTATCTAAAAATAAATTCACACTGCCACATACGAGCAAACAAGTATTAGAAGAGATTTTCAAATCGAAGTTAATAGTAACGGACATCAGCTATAAGCCTCTTATTTTCGAAGCTGAAGATTTTCAGGAGTTAAAAGGGAACATAACCGAACTTTTAGCGACATGTATGGGTAAAGAGCATCTCACAATAGAGGACGACATGGATGAGATATCGGTAGAAAAGCTCAAGAAGGTAGTAGCGGCATATAAATGTCTGTCATCGAACTACTTCATATCCATATGGGGAGATTTGTTAAATACCGACGTTTACCATAGCAAATACGGAATTTGGCGTTTGGAATACCATGAGCATCCCGAAAAGCATAGTGGATTTTTGAAATTAGTAGCCGAGAAGTCAAGAGATGAAAACGCCGACTTATCTCTTGAGGAATTTTGCATAAAAAGGGAAAAAGAGTTTGTTCGTCAGCAAATAAAGGAGTTTGGCGATCTAAGTTTAGTTAACATTCCGAGGCATCAAATATATTTATATTACATTATTTGGAGGCGATTCAGATACAATCGCCCGACGTTAACGGAGTCATCGGAGCGGAAGTTATTTTTCCGTGGAGGTTTCAATTTTGGTTGGTTATCTAACAGGGATAAATCCACCTTTCATTCTCTGTTCAATGGATTTTCGGAGTCATATAAAATACCCGATCCCATATTCCAGACCTATAGTAATCGTTTTTACCACAGTAAAGGGTTAAAACGAGAGAATGCGCTACCATTAGAGATTGAGTCTACAAAGGGGAAGTATTATCTTGCAAAGCTGTCAGAGTGGAGCAGGGAGGACAGTTAGTTTTAATTTACTTTACAACAGCGGTATGCTTCATTCAGAAAAATAATTTTTTCCCTCTACCTTAATTTGGAGTGTTATCTCAATGTAGCACGTCTGAGTCACGTCATTCCCTGTCGGAACAAGCGGTCACTGCGGTTGCTGCGGTCACTGAGCCTGCCGAAGTGCCGAAGCAGCCGCAGTGTTGATGTCCGGGATCTCCGTTTTTTTCTGAAAAATATTTTTCTTCCTCTGCCGTGTTTTGGCATTCTATGTATGTATCTTTGCGGCATAATTAAACCAAAAATTTTACGTGCAATGAGAAAAGAAAAGAGTGTTTCGCGTGATGTAGTTGAGTCTGCCGGTGTTGAGTCGATCAGGGTACGTGAGCGT
>JAISRQ010000101.1 GCA_031273545.1 Holosporales bacterium | reverse complement strand
TTCTTTTTTTTCTTTCCTTTATCCTCATCATAAGAAGAGGCTTCTTCGCTTTCTTCAGGTTGCTCTTCGCTTACTTCAGTTTGCTCCTCAGTAACTTCAGGAGCTACCTCGTTCTCGGCTGGCTCAGCAGGCACTTCACCACTGTCGCTTGTCATACCTCCGCTGTCAGATCCATCACCTTCACTACTGTCGCTTGTAATATCGCCGCTGTCAGATCCATCACCCGTAGAAACGCTCCCGTCAGAAGAAACTTCTTCACTGACCTCAACATCCACTCCTGCCTCATCTCCGTAAAACACTTCGCAAATAAACAAAGGAGAAGCGATAGATATTGCAGTAAAAAGCCTCAGTAAAACTTTTTGATTTTTCATAATTTACACCAAAAACATGATCATTCTACAATTCAGTATACCCACAAAAAAGTTAACAAAATGTTTATAGCTCGGCTAAATTCTAAAAAATACCTGCTCCGCTTTCTTTATGCTCCAAACCTGTTTATATATGAGATTCAAGCTCCCAATGATTGCAGGTTTTTTTAGCACAACAAACATGTATAATTTTTCAAATTTCGATCAGTATTCATCATTAACCAGAGCGAAAAAGGTTGTATATCCTAATCGCCGTAATCAGGTCAATGTTATTTTCATAGAGGATATCCTTAAACTCATCATCTTCATTGTCATCGTCACAGAGCGTCTCCTCATTGCCACCGTCGTTCACCGCAACTTCGTCACCTTCGCAAAATGCTTTGCAAATAAACGCAGAGGAAGCAACAAATATTGAGAAAAAAACTCCCGATAAAATTCTTTGTTTTTTCATAATTTATATTCCAAATATGATCATCCCATGGTCCGATGTATATCAAATACCGAATTTTAATTGCAAGCAAAACGAGCGCGACCTTAACGAGGACTGATTTTTATAGCCCTTGCTAAAATCCAGGATTGATCGTGATTGGGTATATATACCCACTCCCCAAATGATTACGGGTTTTTTAGACGGCAAAACGCTTACGATTATTCATTTTCTGGCCCGCAATCTTTGGAGGCCCCGGTATACATACAAAAGTTAACAAAAATGGCTCTCCTAAATTCTAAACAAATACGGAGCTCCCCAATGAATGCATCAGGACCGCGAGATTTTATCATAAAAAGATTAATAAAACCTTAATACTAAAAAATGGTAAATTTGCGATTAACGTTTCCTTTACCTTTTTCTGTTAGGATTCAAGGGTGGTGGTGGGGTGCCCCCCTTTTTTAGCAACCACACACAAAAGATCGTGAAACTTTTGTAAAAGCAAAAATCCGCACATCCCCTCCAGATTTGACGTGAAACGCTACTCTACCTCAGGGGGCCCAAAGATTGCAGACCAGAAAAGAAAGGATCGTAATCCTTATTTGTCCAAAAAATCCGTAATCTTTTTTGGAAATGACTTTACCACGTGAAATAACGACTCCAACGGACCCCTCATAAATCCTTCGCCGTTAGCAATAAGTCTTCTATTTCAAACTTAGTTGCGGCTCCAACGTTACGTGCCACAACGTTTCCCTCTTTAAAAATTAATAACGTTGGCAAATTTCGTATTTCGTATAAACCGGCTAAATCTGATGCGTCGTCAACATTAACCGTAAAAAACCTTACATCAGGATTTTCTTCCGCGAGCTCTTCCAATATTGGGATAAGCATGCGACATGGTCCACACCATGTAGCATAAAAATCCACGACAACGATCTTTTCTGCGTCTAATATATCTCGCTGAAAATTACTTTGACTTATTTCGAATAACATATACAATACTCCTAATATGACAAATGCACTAAAGTTCATGCACCAATGACTGTCCTAAATCTATTACATTAAAGGGCTTTTATAAGAAATCACGAGATAGCAAACAAACCGCTTCCCCTGCCCTTATGTCCACTCTCCAAAAGACCGCAAACTTTTGAGCCCCCAACCTAGTATTCAATTCCTGGTCCGTAATCTTTTGTGGGCCTCAACGTATGGTCGCAATTTTTTGCATAAAAAGTCAACGTTTGTATCAACTCATCATACGCGTATTGACTTGGCAAATAGAAAGCATGGGATCCTAGATAACTTCCATTTATTTATATTTAACGGATAGAGATATATTCTTTCCATATTAGATTAACTATTAACCAGTAAAATGACACGTCAACTCATTGAATATTTTGTAAAAAAGACCTATACGCATTAAAGCGCAACACTGTTTCATCAAGCCCCAATATACTCATAACTTCAAACAAGCTCGGCGATACCTTTGATCCCGTTAAGGCGATGCGAGCTGGCTCCATCAAGTTGCTTAACTTTATCCCCTGCTCTTTACAAAATTGGCGAGTTACCGAATCAATATATTCTGGGGTCCCCAATGAATGCGAATCAGAAATTTTATTTTCCTTATCCATTTTCGGGACAAAAGTATCGAATATATAAAGGAACTTATCTAAAAGCATCAAATAATTTTCCTTATCCGAAGGGATTATGTTTGTGCTACCCGAATGAGGCACGTTTGTGTTATCCCCTGAATTCTGTGGCATGCCCTCTTTGATTCCCTCAAAATTTGGGCGATTTATATAAAAACTTGCACTATTGGCCAACTCTACTAGCGTTTTGGCTCGATCCTTTAACCCGTTCATCCCTTTATTAATACGCTCGATGGCCAACGAATCTATTTTATCTCCCTCCAAAAAAGGCATAACCTCTTCTAATAATTGTTGATTGGGAGCTTGCCTAATATAATGTCCGTTTAGGTTCAATAGTTTTTGCACATCAAACCGAGCAGGAGAGCGTCCGACATCCTGAATATCAAACCATTCAATAGCCTGCTCCGTTGAAATAATTTCATCATTTCCATGCGACCACCCTAAACGTAGGAGGTAATTGCGCATAGCTTCAGGCAAGAAACCTGCATTTTTATACTGCTCTGCTCCAAGAGCGCCGTGGCGTTTCGATAGCTTGGCTCCGTCTGGCCCGTGGATTAGCGGAATATGTGCAAATTTTGGAGCCTCCCAGTTGCATGCCTTGAACAAGTGATATTGACGGAACATGTTTGTAAGATGGTCATCTCCACGAATTACATGCGTTATGCCCATATCATGGTCATCAACGACAACGGACAACATATACGTAGGAGTTCCATCTGCACGCAGCAGGATCATATCATCCAACTGTGAATTTTCTAGTTCGATTGTGCCTTGGACCATATCTGTCAAAACGGTCGTCCCTGTTTGAGGCGATTTCAGTCTAATAACTGGGGCTACATCTTTGGGAGGCAAATCTGTTCGGTCGCGCCAATATCCGTTGTACCGTGGGGGAAGCCCTTTAGCCATTGCGTCTTGGCGCATTTCATTTAGCTCATCGATGGAGCAATAACAATAATATGCGTTCCCGGACGCGACAAGTTGTTGGGCGACCTCGGCATGTCTTGCTGCTCGAGCGAATTGGAAAACGGGTTCATTATCCCAATCCAATCCCAGCCATTTCAAACTTTCGAATATGGCATCGACAGCTTGTTGAGTAGACCGTTCTCTGTCGGTATCTTCTATTCGCAACAAAAACTTACCACCAGTATGACGGGCATACAACCAATTAAACAAAGCAGTTCTTGCACCACCTATGTGCAAGTAACCTGTGGGACTAGGAGCGAATCTAACAATGACAGACATGATAAACCCATGATATAAAAAAACACTAGAGTTAATTCTAACATAAAAAAAAACATCTTATAAAAAAGACAGGGATCTTTATGTCAACTAATACAAGAAAAAGTATCAACTTCTATTAATGTGCGAAAGTATATCAACTTCAACTAGTCTCCTCCAAGGTTCCGACTTCAACTAACGCGAAAAGTTCTGACTTCGACCAGCAGGCAAAAACGCCTGACTTCAACTAGCACGGAAAGGGACCAATCTCAATTAGCACACAAAAGTATACAAACTTCGACTAGCTCGAAAGAACGTATCAAAATTGCGCCAAAAACATATCAACATTGGCTAATACAAAAGAGACATTAATCTTAACCAGTATGAGAAAAGATATCGAAATCGTACGCCAACACATCAAGCTCAGCACGATACGGAAGGAAATCGAAACATGCTTGAGCGAGTTGCATTCGTCCTTCGCGAACAAGCAACGCATCGAGGACTTCCTTTAAATTATGCAAATAAAAAACATCCGTACTTGCATATCGCAACTGTTCTGACGTAAGAGAAGGAGCTCCCCAATAAGAACGCTGTTCTTCTTTCGAGATGTACACTCCAAGCAAATCTCTACATAACGCCTTCAATGAATGTTGATCTGTAAAAGTTCGAACCAACTTAGCTGCGATTTTTGTACAATAGACATTAAGAGGAAAGATTCCAAAAGTTTTCCCAAGGACCGCGATATCGAACCTTCCATAATGAAAAATTTTCAATTGATGACGATCATTCAATATTCTACATACGTTCGGCGATTGGTCATAAACTGCATCTGGATAATGGACTAAATGACAATGTCCATCACCGCTGCTAAATTGGATAAGACAAAGCCTATCTCGATGAACACACAAACCCATTGTCTCGGTGTCGATTGCAATCGGTTCGCCATTAAACACATTATCTGGAAGATCATACGTATATAAATGAATTTGCATACCAGCTCCAAAAACAAATAATTACCATAAAATTCTAAATCTGTTAACTAAGCGCATAAATCAGTTAACCAAACGAAACGCATAAATTATTCAATTCGACGAAATAGATATACCATTCAACTCGACTAGATGAATCGAGCATTCAACTAAATATATCAACTATTTAGTAATTCTCCTCCCAATATATGCACATGAAAGTGCGGGACTTCCTGACGTCCATTAATTCCGCTCCTTGTTATCAATTGAAATCCAGACTGTTGCAATTTAAAAAGACTAACAACGTCCGTCACCAATTTATAAAACCCCGCAATGGCGTCAATGGATGCCATTTTATGAAATTCATAAAAATCCACATATTGTCCTTTAGGAATAACCAAAATATGTACCGCTGCCTTGGGATTTATATCATGAAAAGCTAATGAGAATTCGTTTTCAAGAACGATTGTACACGGAATATCTTTCCGCAAAATTCGCCAAAATACATTATCAATCACATACGCCATTGTTAACCTCCAATTATGCATAACGTTTCACGTGAAACAATTCTTGTCGATGTTTCACGTGAAACAATTCTTCCTTAAAACGATCCATATCATATCAAGAAATCTTCCCCACTATATCATCAAGTTTATTGTAATCGTCGAAATATATTTGAACGACGCCTCCTATTCCTTTAGAGTAAACCTTTACACGAGCTTGAAAAAACTCAGACAAAGATTGCTCTATTATGAGAAAATCTGATGAACGCTCATATTCGCCACTAACAGGTGATTGACGCTGATGCCTTACTAACGCTTCTGTATCGCGAACAGATAAATTGTTTTGAACGATTTTTCTTGCAATGTCTTCAGGGTTATCCGATTCCAAGATCGCTCGGGCGTGTCCTGCCGAAATTTTTTTTGCACTTAGCAATGATTGAACAGATTCAGGAAGTTTTAACAAACGAATCATATTAGATACGTAGCTACGACTTTTGCTTAACATAGTCGCGACATCTTCCTGAGTTTTGTCAAAATCATCCATCAACGCCTTGATCGCTGTCGCTTCTTCTAAGGGAGCAAGCCCATCCCTCTGTAGGTTCTCAATCAGGCCTAATTGTAACGCAGTAGTGTCGTCACATTCTAGTATAATCGCAGGAATTGTTTTTAACGCTAAATTAGTCGCAGCCCTCCAACGCCTTTCTCCAGCAATGATTTGATATTCGTTTTGTGCGACGCTGCGAACTAAAATTGGCTGAAGGATGCCTTCGCGTTTTATCGACTCAGTCAACTCCTTCATAGATTCATCGTCAAACGATTTTCGAGGCTGCTTGGGGTTAGGACTAATAAGTGATAATGCAATTTCGACAGCAACTATGTTCGACTCTAGTGACGTAGGAGGCGTTAAATCCATAAAAATAGAATCGAGCCCCTTACCTAAATTGCGCTTGTCATATGTACTCATTTAAGTGATGCTCCATGCTTTCTTAAAAACTCTGTGGCCAATTCCAAATACGCAATCGTTCCCGGACAGCGAATGTCGTATGTAAGGACAGGTTTTCCGTGCGATGGGGCCTCAGCAATTTTTACGTTGCGGGGAATCACCGTCTTGTAAACCTTCTCGCCCAAGTTCTGCCTAACATCCGCTTCTATTTGCTGCGTTAGTGAACTTCTTTTGTCGTGCATTGTCAAAACTACCCCGGAGACTTCTAAAGTTTTATTAAAACCCCTCTTTATTCTAAGCACATTGTTTAATAAAGACACAAGCCCCTCTAACGCATAATACTCGCATTGCAACGGAATTAATACATAATCAGCCGCAACCCACGCATTTAAAGACAAAATTCCAAACGAAGGTGGACAATCTATGAAGACAAATTCAAAATCTTTTACGCAGTCGTTTAAACAATTTTTCAAACAAGATTCCCTTCCCGCATTATGAGCTAATTCGAACTCCAATGCAGCTAAATCCATAGTAGAAGGAAGTAAATACAAGTTTTTGATCGCAGTATCACGCACAGAGTCGACAAAACTACTATTCCCACTTAATAATGAATAAATATTCATCTCCGTGTTTTTTATAGACAACCCCGTTGACGCATTTCGCTGAGGATCGAAGTCGATCAACAAAGACTTGTGCCCCGCGGCTGCAAGCGACGCAGAAAGATTGACCGATGTTGTCGTCTTTCCTACTCCACCTTTTTGGTTACTTACTGCAATAATTTGTGCCATGGCCATCTAGACATATGCGCCCCATTTCGTATGTTTGCCAAAAAAATGCAATGAATGCAAGTTTATTATAAGCAAGTATGACCTAAATGCGACAAATAAGATCGAAGTTATGGATGTTTTAATACATTATATACTAGAGACGTTAATATAAGCAATGTATTTATGAAGGAGAGAAACAACAAAAGGACTCTCATTGAAGGAAGTAAATTATATGAATCCTTTATTATGAATAGAGTCACCCACAGTAATCTTTACTCTAGGTGATAGAATATTAATTAGACTCCAACACAAATTATCGTAATGGGTTAAGATTGGAGCCAAGAGGTTCTGGTAAGAGCCAATTAGGTTGGGAAATGATGCCCAAAAAGATGGATAGCCCCCCTCCACCACCCATTTAGCCTACCAGAAATAGGCAAAGAAAGCGTTAATCGCAAATTTACCATTTTTTAGTATTTACTTTTTATTAATCTTTTTGTGATACAGTAAGGGCTGTCAAATACCTGATTTTGGCAAGGGGTATAAAAGTCAACATTCCATTGGAGTCGCGTTTACTATTGTTTGCAATAAAAATTCAAGATTTGATCGCGTTCAAGTACAGCCACAAACAGGGCGAGCATTTTTTGATATACCCAGGGGCGACCAAGTACGAAATTTTAGCAAGGATAAGGAAAACCAAGGTCCCATTAAAATAATTTAGATCGTTGTTCGCAATAAAAATCCGGGATTTCACTAAAATAGAGCATAGGGATTATGTGGAAATTTTGTAATGAAGCAAATGAGGTAGGTATTCATAAACGAACGCCCCCTACATCAGCTTCAGTGTAGACAACCCAATCAACGCCAAAATAAACGACAATATCCAAAACCTAATCGTAATAGTAGATTCCGCCCACCCTTTTTTTTCAAAATGGTGATGAATTGGCGCCATCAAAAATATCCGCCGACCATGCCCCAGCTTAAAAAACAACACTTGCAAAATAACAGACACGACCTCAATCACAAACAAGCCACCAACTATGC
>JAISRQ010000012.1 GCA_031273545.1 Holosporales bacterium | reverse complement strand
CATTGTGGGGTATGCGATTGGAACAGGCGAGTGTGCCGCGCTGATTCAGGAGGCACTCAGAAATGCAGAGAAGCACGTTGAACAACTTTTTGGCAAAATGTATCGAACGCAGCAGATTCAGAGCGACCACTACGCCATGTCAGCCATGACACCATATTATCAGGGAGTTGCGGTGCGAGTAACGCCAGCACGGGTGAAGAACGCCAAGGCTAAAATTATAGAGCCTTTCTTTAACACTATCAACCGGAAATACTGTCAGTTAATGTTGAATTGGAGCGGATTTGGTATAACAAGCAACAAGGAAAAACAAGCAAATGCGGATTATATCAACGCACATAAGAAGTCATTTCCAAACTTCGCTGGCGTATGTAAACAAATAGATGCGTTTATACAGCGCGATCGCGAAGAAAAGGTAGCACGATATACAGAGCTATTTGAACATATGCCCGCTGAGCATAAAGTAGAGTTATCGCAAGAGGAGTTCCTCCTGCTGTTCGGAGAAAAGACCGGCTACAAAAATACACTGCAAGGTAATGGGTTAAAAATCACGATCAGAGGTCAGAAACGAGATTACGACTGCTTCGACTTAACATTTCGCGATCATTTTGCGCAAAAATGGGAAATCCGCTACGACCCGTCGGATTTAACCAAAGTGCTTGCCGTGAACGAGGATGAAACGCTTCGTTATGTATTAGAAGAGAAATACGTACAGCCGATGGCGTTGGTTGAACGCAAAGCGGGAGACAAAGCCCAGTTGGATCGTGTTGAGAAGTTCAATGAATCCCTTATCCAGAATATAGTGGATTGGCGCGAGGAGAACTGGAATAATCTCCACGGAATACCCGAAATAGATACTCACGAAACGGACACGCTCAGGAAATTAATAATAACCGATAGCCGTGGCCAACACAAAGATAGACGAAATGACCGTAATGCTCGCCAGCTTGTGACGAGCATTGCGGACGCAGAGACCGTCGAATCAATCAACGAAACTAATTTTTACAACTTATACTAAACATTTAAATATAAACAAAATGGAAAACTTACAAAAAACTAACATTAGTACGACATTGCGTAACTATTGCAATAGGTACAAGAGTACAAAGAAAAACGATCAGGGGGTAAACAAAGCCGCTGCATCATTAAAAGGAGTGTCCCCTGCGACTATATCACAAATCCTAGCCGGGAACTGGGATCTGATCACCGATGACATGTTCCGCAATGTGGCAGCACAAATCGGTTATAAGGAGGGTAAATGGCAGCCGATTGAAACGAATAATTTCCGTCTTATTAACCAGATACTGGACGACGCGAAAGAAAACAGCTTAGTACTTGCGCTGATCGGCGAGGCTGGTTCGGGAAAATCGTTCACACTACGCCACTATACGGACAATCACCAGCGCGTGTACATGCTTTGCTGTTCGGAGGACTTGAATAGGAGGACATTTCTTGTCGAACTGCTGACAGTATTGGGCAAGAAAGACTATACAGGCAATACGATAAGTGAGATGATGGCAGAGGTGATCAGGTGTCTGAATACGCAGGAGTCTCCGTTGCTGATTTTTGACGAGGCTGATAAGCTGAGCGACCAGGTGCTACACTTCTTTATAACACTGTACAATCAGTTAGAAGATCGTTGCTCGATTGTATTGTGTGCCACGAACTTTCTAGAAAAACGCATCAGACGGGGAGTGAAGCTCAATAAAAGGGGATATAACGAGATCTGGTCGAGACTGGGAAGAAAATGTGTGGAGCTTCCAGGAGTAACGGAATCGGACATTGTAGAAATGTGCGAGACAAACGGAATCACGGGAAAAAAAACGATCGATGCCGTCTTACAAGATAGCGAAAAAGACTTGAGGCGCGTGAAACGCAAAATTCATGCGACCCTTAAACAATATTCAAAAACCGTTTAAATACAGACAAAATGGAACTGCAAAGATTAACAACATTTAAAGAAGCGAGCACGGCAAAGGACAAAGTGTTCAATTTTGACGGACTCTGGGCTGACGCGTTTGGAACGCCTCAACGGACTGGTGTTTGGTTTATCTACGGCAATAGCGGACACGGAAAAACGACGTTCGTCATGCAGCTAATAGTAAAGCTAACACAGTACTCACGAGTGTTATTTGTGAGTTACGAGGAAGGTTTAACAAGCGCAAGCCTCCAGGAGACAGCGCGTCGGACAGGGCTGACAAATGTAAAAAAACGCGCATGGATTTGTATTGATACGCTGGCTGAGTTGAACGAACGGCTGGAACGGAAAAGAAGTGCAGACGTGATAGTTATCGACAGCCTTGAACATTCCGAGATAACCAAAATCGAGCAGGTCGTAGAGCTGTCTCGCAAGTTCAAAAACAAATTGTTCATCTTCATAGGGCAGGCGGACGGTAACCTGCCAATGGGACGACTGGGGCACGACGTGCTACATTTTGCGAACCAGAAGATTCAGGTAGAAGGATATAGAGCGGTAAATCGAGGCCGCTCCATGGGCACAATAAATTATTGGACAATCTGGGCTGAACAAGCCGAAATATATCACAGTAAGTAAAACCTTTAACAAATTTAAAGCTATGCAAACTTTTAAAGAAAAAGAGAAGAACCGATTGGTTAAGAGAGCGCAGACCCTGTACGGGCGTTTGGGTATGGGAACGGAGGCAAAGATGGCCTTCCTAAGTGCGTGGGGTGTGGAGCATACGAATCACCTTAATGTTAAGCAGCTGATTGATGCCTGCAATACGCTGGACACGGAATTGAACCCGCAGTTAGCACAGATGGACAAGCAGCGAAAGAGGGTGATGGGCGTGATCGGATCCTGGGCGAGAGCTACCGGTAACAACAATAGTGCGGCGTATATCAAAGCAATAGCGTGTCATGCCGCCAACAAGAATTCATTTAACGATATTCCATTGGCAACGCTCCGACATCTGTATGCTGAGTTCAATAATCGCCTCAAAATACGCAATGCGGTAGCGCAACTCGACGAGGATTCCCTATTGTTAAACCTTTGTAAAAACTAATTGAATATGAAAGCATTTTATGAACAAAGAAAGAAAAAACAGCTGCAAAACCTCGTGTACAGGCTGCGTAAGAAAGGACTGAGAATCAACGTGAAAGAAATGTGTGCTTATAGATTTTGTAAAATGATTCTCCTACCCGCAGACATAAAGCAATTGAAAAGGTTGCAGAAAGAATTTGGATTTAATATACAATTAACATGGTGGTAATATAAAAATTAATTAATTATGAAAGAGATTTATTTAGATCAAATGACAGAGGCAGAGTTAAAGGTGCTTCTGAAGCAAAAAAAAGAGCAGATGCGCCAAAACGCGCAGGCAAGGCGAGATGCGTATGAGTCACTCAGATTAGGAGTATTGACACAGATCGAGGGCAAGGTACGTGAAGCGCAGGGCATTATTAAAAATTTGTTTTGTGTTGTCAAAAACGAGACAGATGCGTTTTATGATGTCATGCGTGAGTATGGTGAGTTGCATCGCGAGAATCAGCAAGGTTTTAGCATTAAATCTGATAACTTCAAGATTGAGGTTGCCAAAAACCGCGTGAAAAAGTTTGACGAGCGTGCTGATCTGGCTGCCGAGAGACTTATAAAATTTCTTCGCAGTTGGATTAAGAAGTCTCAGGAGGGTCAAAATGATCCCATGTACCAACTGGCAATGTCCATGTTGGAGCGTAATCAGCAAGGCGACTTAGACTATAAGTCTATATCGAAGTTGTATGATTTAGAGAGTCAATTTGATGACAATGAATATTCTGAAATCATGAATTTATTCAAAGAATCAAATGTCATAGAAGGCACAGCCACAAACTACTATTTCTACGAACTCTCCGAAACGGGTGCGTGGAAAAAAATTGAAGTATCGTTTAACCGAATGTAAATAAAAGTAGCATGAGCAAAGCAAATGGAGTTATAGAGTTA
>JAISRQ010000109.1 GCA_031273545.1 Holosporales bacterium | reverse complement strand
TTTCTCCAATATTAGGTCCAATATTTTCCCCCGTATTTTGTCCAGAATTTTCAAAAAGGCTTCCTCCAAGATC
This sequence comes from Holosporales bacterium, assembly GCA_031273545.1. GTDB lineage: Bacteria > Pseudomonadota > Alphaproteobacteria > BNTO01 > BNTO01 > JAIRNK01. Next base: position 9,499 of record JAISRQ010000109.1, on the reverse strand, counting down.
AGGGCCCAAATTCCGAAATACTGAGTAACTATACGCACCAAAAATAATTCTATTCACCCTCATCAACGCAACCGCCCCTAAGCACATTTGGCATGGCTCTAACGTAACGTATATGTCGCATCCATCTAACCGGTTCACTCCTAAGCGTTCGGATGCCTCTATCAGTACAATCATCTCAGCATGAAGCATCGCCTTTGGAATGGATTTATGCAAAGACTGCATATCATTGTGGGCTTTTGCGATTATTTCGCCGTTTAACGTAATAACTGCCCCAACAGGAACGGAGTCCTTCTCTGCTGCAAGCTCAGCCATTTCAAGCGAAACACGCATAAAACTAAAGTCAAACATGAACTCTTCGTTGAATAGTCAAGTGATACCCCCAGTCATGCTGTGGTAATTTCTTACAAATGTCAAAACATATACCGGGACCCCCTGTGGAAAAGGAGAGAAAAAATAGCAAGTGTTCTGACTTCCCCAAACGACCCGCAATCATTTGGGGATTTGGTATATCCTAGGTGTCCCCAGTTAATGCGAACCAGGAGCTGAATAATCAAGTGGACCAATCATGCCGCCTCTCGGGCTGAGCTCTTTTCATCCTTCGGCACATAAAGCACTATATCTACTGGACGGTAATGCTCCGTATCCGACGGGTTGAATATGTGCAAATACTGATTTGGCGTAATAAACTGCGGGTCTAACGTAACAGTAAATAGCGTAATATCACGCGGCGGAGACATTTCGTACAACTGTTCCCCGGTTATCAGCTTCCTTGCGGCCCCTGTTACTCGCATGTTTTGCACCTTCCGCAGCGCATCGTCTGACGCAATCACAGCTTCTTCCATCCAATCCTCGACTTGTTTGGTTTGTATCCCCGGTTTGGCACGTACCCCAACAAAAATCTCTTTGCTGGAAAGGCAATACGCTGCATTCAACTTAAACGAAAACACACGGTCATTTTTCTTAAACGAAAATATTGCATACTCTAAAGACAGATGATCTATGCATTGGATAATATAATTGAGTATAGGCAAGATACAATTGTCCGCATTATTGTGGTCATACTTATCAAAACGTGGCGGGACGCTAGAAAGATTCAATTGCGCAACAAACCCCGCACTCTCCATTAATTCGTCATACAACTCAAATGGCGCCACATCCTTCCCTGCGACTAAGGCCTCCAGTGTAGGCAACATGGCAACCAACGGCTTCAGCATTTCTGATGTTTCGCGAAGTAAACTCGTGCCAAGTTGATTTTGCCATTTTTCACTCAGGGCAAGCGCTTTTTCCCTTATTTTCCGGGTCATATCTATGCAAATGTTCCACAAATGTGATTTCTCGCTGAGTTGAAAACATGGCGGAGTGAAGTCAATTAAAACAAACGCTCCTTCTGTAAATTTAACTTTCGCGAGAGGGAACCCTACATGGTTAGCCGGAGTTGCCTCCCCAACACACAAAGAGAAACAAGGAATTAATCGAGGAATATCAACAGGATTATCATCCGTATTCTCATCAACAACAGAAGGGCCGTCTACCGATTTAAAACGCGGGGTTGCTGCACAAATTGGGGAGGTTCCGTCTAAATAAGCAGGAAGCACCAACCAAACAGTAATCACCTCCCGGTTAGAGGCGGGCTTGTACGGCTGAAGGTCGATCTCCAATATAGGGAGCATTCTGTCCGACGACGTGTAGTGAAAGATTAGGCCATCAGGCATTACGACTTCGGCATTTTTTACTCGAAAAGTCCCATCCGGCAATGCGATCGCGTCAATAACCAAATCCTGTATTCCCCAATGATAGCGCGACACAATGCTCATATTATGCGCAATAACCTGAGACATGCGTAGGTCAAGTTGCTGAAAATGGTGAGGCAAAAGCGCCATTCCGTCGTGCCACTGTATTTTGTGAGTAATTGATGAACGCTCTGACATATGCGCATGTACACGTAATAAAACTGTTATATGAGCATTGTGACAATAATTAAGAATGTTGCCAAGAGTGCGTATAGGCTATAATGTGGCGAGTCCTAATAATCTGAATTCGCCTAGGGGCAAAAGAATGATGCCAACAATATTAATGAACCCAAACATCCGCCATTTACTCAAGCTGGCATTCATTTAAGGAATAACATACATGAATAGCTCTCAATCAAAGTTGTATGGCGCATTTGCTGGATTAGATGTCGGAACAGAAAAGGTGAGCTGCGCCATAGGAAGCCTGCAATATGACGGCGAATCCACCTCTCCGCAGGTGTTGTTATCCGGTTTTGGGCAAAGGGCATCCCGTGGAGTGAATTTATCTGGAATTTCCGATATCGATGCGCTTGAAGATACGATTTTAAACGCTGTATACGCAGCCGAAGAAACTGCGAAGAAAAATATAAAAGAAGTGTATGTAAATATTCCGACATCGCTTATTCAAACGCGCAAAGTCGTTACGCATTTATCTTTGTCAGGGCAAACACCTATACAGCCTACGCATATTCGCAAATTGTTTAACCTGTCCAAAAATTCTCAGACGGACAATAGCCAGTATATAATTCATGTTTGGCCTCTGTCATATAAACTAGACGACATGGCAAATATTCAAGATCCAACCGGTATGATTGGCGAAGATTTATCTGCTACGTGTCATGTCGTTATGACGAATAAATCGTATATAAAGAACTTAATGCACTGTATCGGGCGCTGTAACCTTGATGTTGCGGGTTTTGTCGCAGATTCGTACGCTGCTGGCCTCGCATGCCTAATCAACGACGAAGCAGAGCTTGGCGCAACACTTCTAGACATTGGCGGAAAGTCTACGCAAATTGCGTGCTTTTACGCAGGGAACTTGGTGTGGTTTGGGAGCGTGCCAATTGGGGGTTTTCACATTACGTCGGACCTTGCTCGAGGGCTCTCCACGACACTATCGCAAGCAGAGCGCATTAAGACGCTATATGGAAGCTTTGAAGACAAAAACTCAGCAGAGCAAGTCCCCATTACTCAAATGGGAAAGTCTGGCCCAAATGTTGACTACGTATCTAGGCAAGTTATATTTGAAATAATGAAGGCACGCATGGATGATATATTTGACTGCGTAATAGAAAACTTACGGGAAGCATCATGTGAGGTAAATCCTGTGGTTTTTCAGAAAATATTGCTAACAGGAGGAGCATGTCATGCTCAAGGGTTGACGGAGCTTGCCACGGCTAGGTTTGGGACGAATGTGCGCATTGCGCCGCAATCTGGAATTTCGGGGCAAAACAGTGTGCTGCAATCTTTGACGTTTTCCACTTGTGCTGGATTGCTCCATTACGCTGTGCAGGACTATACGGGGCGCACATCAACACGGGACAAGAAGCCGCTAAGTTTTTGGCAAAGGATATCGCTCTGGCTTGGAAATAGTTAGAAGTTTGGACGTGTTTTTGAGGCCATGTTCATCAAAGACTCGACATAACTAGAATAATCGCGAATGCCTGTGGGGTTTGGAACGTTTGCAATCTTCGAATACTCCAGTGTGAATGCGAACGTTCCCTTAAAATATATTTTGTCCCAGTTTTAACAATCTCGGTATTTTAGTGGCTACCTTGCGCTATAATGAATGCATGAGGGATGATAATCCCGGCAAGCAGGAACACGAAAAGAATGCGAATTAGTATTTGTATTAAAACAATACACATTACGCTGTGGCACTTTATAAACTGCATCTATGCCGGAGTTCCCAAATATTGCAAGCCAGAGAATGAAAAATCGTAAGCGTTTGACTGCCCTAAAAGCCTGCAATCATCTGGGACGTGGATATAATCAGTGCTAATATTTACTACACATGGAGGAACACATGAGCGAATTTAAATCAGATTTATTAAACTTATTGGAAGAACGCGAGTTTATATACCAAGGAACAGACATAGAGCAGTTAGATACTCTTTGCGCGACCCAAAGAGTTACCGGTTACATTGGGTTTGATGCAACGGCGAAAAGTCTCCAGGTTGGCAATTTATCTGCGATAATGTTGTTGCGCTGGTTCCAGCATTTTGGACACACTCCCATCGTTTTAGTTGGGGGCGGAACTAGCCGCATAGGCGACCCATCCTTTCGCCAGACCGCGCGCCCAGTTATGTCACTTGAGCAAATCCAAGAAAATATAAATGGCATATCAAAAGTTTTTGGAAAGCTTTTGAAGTTTGAAAATGTGCCAAATAATGCGTTTCTCGTAAATAATGCAGATTGGCTAACTGAAATTAAATACATGGATTTTCTAACAAATTATGGGCGCCACTTTTCCATAAACAGAATGCTTTCTTTCGATAGCGTGAAATCGAGGCTAGACAAAGAAGAGCCCCTAAGTTTTCTCGAGTTCAATTACATGTTGTTGCAAGCGTATGACTTTTCCCATTTGAACAAAGAATATGATTGTATTCTTCAAATGGGGGGGGGCGATCAATGGGGAAACATTGTAAATGGCGTGGAGTTGACGCGAAGACTATCACGCACTCCTGTTTTTGGTTTGACATCACCGTTGGTAACGAACGCATCTGGTGTGAAGATGGGCAAGACTGCTGCAGGAGCCGTTTGGCTGAATGGGGACATGTGTTTGCCATATGATTATTGGCAGTTTTGGCGGAACACAGATGACCGCGACGTTGTGCGTTACTTGAAGAAATTTACCGAGTTGCCGCTGGACGAGATACGGCGCTTGGGCGAGCTTGAAGGAAGCGAAATAAATGAAGCGAAGAAAATACTCGCAGACGAAGCAACAGCCTTGATCCATGGACGTGACGTTTTGGAGGGGATACACTCGGCCGTTGGCGCAGTTTTCGGCAGTAGTGGCGATGATGCGACGCTTCCGTGCTTTAAGGTGGAGTCGGACCAGCTTCCTATGGCGCTGGATGAGCTGTTTGTCTTGGCTGGGTTGTGCGCAAGTAAGGGAGATTTTAAGAGGTTGATTGCCGGAAATGGCGCGAGTTTTCAGGGCGAGATTATCGTTGACCCGAAGCGCATTGTTGCGGAAGAAGACGTTGCTGGCGATGGGGCCCTGCTTTCCGTGGGAAAAAAGAAACATATGAAAGTGGTGGTTGCGCAGTAGATTGGTTGTGAAGCTAAGGACAATGGCTTCCCTCGCGAGTAGTTTTATAAAGCTGAAGTTGTAATGTGTCGAAATGATAAATAAATACGGACTAGAGACTGAATAAGTGCAAGCATTTATTTTTGATCAATAGTCCATAATCCTTTGGCTATTGGATGTCTACTTAATTTTGGGCACTTGTCACACGAGCAAGATCTCAATTCATACCCACTCCCCAAATGATTGCGGGTCGTTGGGGCAGGAAAACGCTCAAGATTCTTCATTTTCCGAACCGCAATATTTGGGAGCCCCGGTATAGTTACTTTTTTAAGATGAAAGTTTATTCCAAATACTGTCCAAGGAATCGTACCGCCAAACGTATTCCCCAATAAGTTTATATAGACGAACTGTACAACCACTAGGAACTCTGCGCGCTCTTTGCAACCTGCGCATTGAATCACTACCTGACACACCAAACAGATAGTCTAATGCATTAGGATCGGACCGTGAGTTATCATCAAAAAGACTACGACACTTGGATAAATCCAAATTAGTTAAACCTGTTTCTCCAAACGCTCCGTTACCAATAAATGTGACTTTGCAGAATCTAGGGGCGACAACCTCCCTAAGAGATGAACATGCACTAAAAGCGTCCCGTCCTATACTGTCAAGTCCTGCAGGAAGCGTAATTTTTTCTATGCCGCGACAACCAGCAAAACTGCCGACACCAATCGAGGTCACTTTACTCGGAATAGTATCCAGTGATAAACCAGCGCACCCCCTGAATGCAAAGTGACCAATTTTTTCTAAAGACTCAGGAAGGGTGCTTAGAGACAAACTCGTACAACCATCAAAAGCACTAACACCTATGGTAGTAACGGTATTAGGAATGGTGCTTAGTGACAAACTAGTACAACCATCAAAAGCCCAATCACCTATAGACTCTGTTCCCTTCAGCCGAATGTTTAAAAGAGGACAACCTTGAAAGGTCGCATATCCAATCTTTTTTACGAGCAAAACACTACAGCATGTCAAAGAAGTACAATTTTTAAAGGCCTCAGATCCAATAGTAATTACACTAGAAGGAATTCTTGTATTCAAAGAAATACATCCTTCAAAAGCATTAGAACCGATAGTAACTACAGTACTAGGAATAGTCATATTTAAAGAACGACATCCAGAAAAAGCGGCATCACCAATAGACCTTATGGAAGCATCAGCACAAACATTTTTAAGTTGCAAAGAAGTGCAACCTTGAAAAGCACGCGGACCAATAGTGGTAAGGCTCTTAGGAAAATATTCCAAATTTAGTTTTCCACAATTTTCAAAAGCACTACTTCCAATCGAGCAGATATTATCCGGAATAAATACTCTTTCTAGGTTAGAACATCCAAAAAAACATCCACTAGGTATGCTATCTCGGAACACGCTAGGCTCTATTATGACACGTTTTAATGCAGTTAGTCGTTGAAGCTGACTAACGCCTAAATCATTCAATGTGACATAGCGGCTTACGTATAGATATTCCGTGTCCTCTGGTAGGTTCTGATAATCGTTGACTGACCTAATTACTGCGTATCCATGTCTATTAGCCTCCACTGCGTCACGATCAATATCATGCATCCAAGTCATTGTTATCTTGTTAAATCTCCAAACCTGAAAATTAGGGAAGATAACTTCACAACCATCGCAAACCTCGCCAGGCGTAATACCATGATTAACACCAACGAAATCTTCGGAAAAAAGATGCGACAACATGTTGCGACAGTCATCATCACAAGTTAGCTTAATATCAAAACTAGACTGAGATAAATCTACCCTTTTTAACTCAGAGTTGAAAAACGCGCCAACACCAATCTTTTTTACACTAGATGGAATCTCTATTTGCTGCAAAGATGTACAACCACTAAAGGCGCCAACACCAATCTTTCTTACACTAGGGGGAATCTCTATTCGCTGCAAAGATGTACAATTTCTAAACGCGTTCCACTCAATGACAGTTACACTAGGTGGAATCTCTATTTGCTGCAAAGATTTACAACCACTAAACGCGCCCTCCTCAATGACAGTTACACTAGATGGAATCTCTATTTGCTGCAAAGATGTACAACCACTAAAGGCGCTACTACCAATGTAAGCTGCACTAGGCGAAATCTCTATTTGCTGCAAAGATGTACAACCACGAAAGGCGGACCCACCAATGTAAGTTACACTAGAGGGAATCTTTATTTGCTGCAAAGATGTACAACCACAAAAGGCGGAATCTTTGATTGTTCTAAGACTATCGGACAATACCACTTTTTCTAAGCGACGACACTGTTCAAAAGCGTAACTTTCTATAGTCTCTACACCAAGCACCACCGTATGTAGGTTAGACGGAGCTGTAAACCAACGTGGGCGACAATACTTTTGAATAGGCCCACCTTCGATAACAAGGCATTCTAAATTTTGTGAAAAAGGATGGCTGTTCTCACTTAAAGTATCGTCTAAATCCACATTGCTGAGTATGTATGCTTTTTTGATACTAGAATTCATACGTAATTCTCGGAGATCATGTGCATCTCCAACAACAAAGAAAGATTCTCTTTCAGGGATTAAAACCTCGTTCCGAAGTTGTTCAATCCAATCAGTTGCAGGTTCGGGATTGCTACAATATCCCCCCGCATTAAATAAACACGAGAAAAGTAGTATCTTTTTTAATTTTAACATTTCATTCATAAATAAATCCCAAGAGGGCAAAGCTATCTATACTCATAATACACATAAAAAGGACGACATGTCATGCCACTATAGATAAACACTATTTATTTTATTCCTGTGTTGTTTTATTTACTGAGCTAAGATTTGTAATATGATGAGGACAACAGGCCCCGCATTTTACCAACGCAACACCGCAGCCCCCCAAGTAAAACCAGCCCCCATAGAAGACAATACAACCAGTTCTCCTCTTTTTAAATCAGTTAACGCCAACGATATTGGAATTGTTGCGGATGATGTATTTGCAAACGATTCAATCGTAACTACAACCTTTTCAAACGGCAAACCAAGACGTGTCGCTACAGATTCGATTATTCGCTTGTTGGCTTGGTGCAAAATCAGCCAATCAACATCGGATACGTCCAATTCGTTTTGTGCCAAGGCTGCGCGAATAGACTCTTCCATAACCTCCACAGCAGTCGAATAAACGGCACGCCCATTCATTACAACCTTGCCTCGCGGAAACGCCGCATCAGACACATCAGAATAAAGCATGTCGTACCCTGCCCCATCGGAATATAAACGCGTCGACAAAATCCCAGGCTGCTCGCGTTTACCTAATAATACGGCCCCTGCACCGTCGCCGAACAAAATGCATGTAGACCGATCACTCCAATCAACCATGCGCGACATAATCTCAGCCCCAATCACCAAAACATTTGACGCTGACCCCGTCCTTATAAATTGGTCCGCAATCGACAATGCATAAAGGAAGCCAGAGCACACCGCCTGTATATCAAAGGCACAAGCATTTTTCGCATTTAAATTTTGCTGAATCTGTGTCGCAGTTGCAGGCATAAAATGATCGGGAGACGTCGTTGCCAATATAATCATATCAACATCTGACGCTTCTACTTTTGCAGATTTTAGCGCTTGCACCGCAGCTTCTGTCCCTAACCCCGCCACAGAGTCCGCAGGCGACGCGATGTGCCTTGAGCGTATCCCCGTCCTAGAGCGAATCCACTCATCACTTGTGTCTAGCCGCGTTGATAATTCGTCGTTTGTTACCTGAGTTTCTGGAACAGACATCCCACAACCGGCAATGTAACTATATATTCGTTGCACAATCTTAATTAATAAAAAAACACTTTACTAAGGCTACTGAATTTTTGCGATAAGTTGCAGTCTTTTTTCAATATCATCTGCAAAATTAGACTGAACCATGTTAACAGCCACACAAACCGCCTTTGCAAAACTAAATGCATCCGCGCTTCCGTGGCTTTTTACGGCGATCTTTTTTAAACCCAAGAAGACGGCCCCGTTATATAAGCGAGGGTCAATTGTTTTACTAACATTTTTTAGTATGGGCAACATAAGCAGTGCAACGAGTTTATTCCACCAAGACTGCTTCGCAGATTTTTTTATTAACTCAAAAAAGAAAAGGATTGACCCTTCAATTGCCTTTAGCGCAATGTTCCCTGAAAAGCCGTCCGTTACAATAACGTCCGTTACGCCCTTAAAAATGTCATTTCCTTCAACAAAGCCATGAAACATAAAGCGCTCAAGGCTAGCGTCATTTTGCGTAGTCTTGTCAATCAAATGAAGAGCCTGCCCAGTACTTTGTACGACTGCGTTTCCTTTCATTTCTTCTGAGCCAACATTTAAAAGTCCAACTGTAGGCGTGGTTTTCTTTAATAGTGCTTTCGCTAATACTTCGCCCATTAATGCAAACTGGATCAGCCTTTCTGATGAGCACTCG
>JAISRQ010000074.1 GCA_031273545.1 Holosporales bacterium | reverse complement strand
CCAACGGTCCAGCAAGCTCAGGCTCAGGAGCAGCAATTTGTGCAACAGCAGCAACAACCGCAACAGTTTGCACCACAACCTCCCGTTCAACAATATGTCCAAGAGCCAGTCGTTGTGCCGCAACCACAGTATGAGCAACAAGTCGTGCAGCCATATGCGCCTCAGGGCTATGCTCCATCATATGGCGGTGCGCCGCAGATGTTAGTTCAGCAGCCATATCCGCAGCAACAATAGCGGCTTGTGAAAACTTGAGTATCTAGCCTGTCAACATGTACAAAATTTTGACGATGGCACGATACTCAAGAAATCTTGGAATCAGTGCGTGGTAGCGTACTAGCGACAATGGGGATCTAGTAATAGCTATTGCAGGATATTGCGCCACTGCATGCAAAGCCCCTGGACGTATCTATGTCGGCGTTATCTGTATGTACATAGACTGTCTCATCTAAATAGTAATATTTCTTCTCCAATATCATTTCTAATAAAACTTCAACAAAGTTAGTATTATCATAATAAGGATTAAGAGAACGTTTAGCTACCCTTCGTTGGCTAATACTATGTTTTTTTATGCCGTTGTTGATTCTACATTCAAATGCAGCTTGATCTATGTAATAATGCCACTAATAATACATGAATTTAACATTGAGAATTATAATGAAAAAACGATTTATTGAAGCACGCTACCTTAGCGTGTTATTTGCATTTTTAAATTGCGTTTCTGTAAAATTAGAAATTATAGAAGCATCTTCATCAGACACATCTTCGTCAGAGCCTTCACCTAATTCATCTATCTCCGAACCCCCTTTAAGTGAGCTAGCCGTGCGAACAGGTGAAGGCACATCTGAACTTGCAAAAGTTGACGAACTTTCACCCCCCCGTGATTTTGTAAGAACTCACCAATCAGAACCCAACAAAATTGCAGGACTACCCGGACAAGTCGAGGAAATGGAACCCTTTGCGCATAGATTAGTCTCTTTAGTCGCAGAGCAGGGCAATAATCCAACAAACGTTGTACGTGATCAAAGTGGTGATGATATATTTATTCGAGTCAAAAATTTGCTGTGCGGAATAGATACACCATATGATCCACATCGAGCAGCTAGGGTTCTTTTAAGGTACTCAAAACGAAATAGCCACCTTAGGAGAGAGATACGTCTTGCAATACATGCATTGTGTGGTGATGCTGCCGGAGTCGATAACAATGACGTGTCGGAGTTAATCGCCATATTAAAAGAAGGAAACAATTGGGGCAGGTTCCATTACTTGCGCTTTTTGGGACGCACCAACATTCCTGAAAAAGTGGATGAAGCTACGGATTTATTGATAGCTATGGCGGATAGTGGTTTCGTTCCAGCACAGGTTGAATTAGGAGAGTCCCTATTGTATAAATGCGGATTCGTCAATGATATGGCAAGACTTCGCAAGCATTTTGAATTATTAGCTAATAAAGATGTCCCCTATGGACAGCTATACTATGGAATGTATTTGAGGGACACAGCGTTCAAACGAGCTTCAGAACAAACTTCAGAGCGAGGATTAAAGCAAGCGTTAGAACAAGCTTGGGAACAAACTTTAGGACAAACTTCAGAAGAAGCGTTTAAACAATATTTAAAACGAGTTTCGAAACAAGCTTTAGGTATAGCTTTAGGAGAAGCTGCGTGTTACTTGGGCAGTTCAGCAGATAAAGGCAATATGCTGGCGCAATTTGAAGTCATTTTTGGATTCGGCATTCCGAAAAACTTAAAGGACTTCAGATTTATGTATGAAAGGTTGGTAATGAAAAATGACGGGATTAGAAAATACAGGGATGCAACAAATTTTAGAAAATTCTTTGAATCACGTGATTTTAGTAACGACGAGAAAGTAAGGCAGACCATAGAAAATTTTAGATCAGCGGCTGATGATGGCATTTCAGCAGCTCAAATTACTTTAGCTCATTGTTATAAGACAGGGGATGGCGTTCCAAAAGACTTAAGCGAAGCTTTAAAATTTTATAGAATGGCAGCAAGGAAAGGAAGTTTACCCGGACAATTAGGTTATGCACGCTTAGTTCTGAAGAATATTGACCAATTTGGCCAATATTTGGAAAGTGCAATCAGGAGATTGGGTTCCGCAATTGCAAAGGAAAACCCTAGTGCACTGAATATGTGGGGATATTGTCTTGAAAACGGAATTGGAGTTAAGAAAGATAAACTTGCTGCCGCATCTTCCTATAAAAAGGCAGCAGATAAAGGACATGTGAAGGGGATACTCAACTATGGACGCTGCCTTGAATTTGGGATTGGCGTACCTAAGGACCTCGTTAGTGCAGTACATTGTTACTGTATGTCTGGTAGATTAGGATCTAGTGCAGGAGAGTTCAATTATGGGCGCTGCCAATTACATGGAATAGGGACAGAACAAGACGAAGGTAGCGTGCTAGCATCATTGAGAAGTGCATCTGAGCATGGTAACGCAGACGCCAGCTTATATCTAGGCGCGTATCACCTCTCAGATTTTGAATTGAGACGAGATGAAGTAAAAGCAATAGAATATTTAAAACTATCCGCTAATCAAGGATCTATTCCTGCTCAGATGTACCTAATTAAAGCTGGTATGGTTCCAGTTGAAGAAGCTACCAAGTTCCTAGGAAAAGCTGCGGAAAAAGGTAACCTCGTCGCGCAACTTGAGTATGCAATTCATTTACTTTTGGAAGGAGGAAACGAACGTGAAATTGAGGCGTACCGTCTCATTGAATTAGCAAAAGCAAACGCATATAAACTAGACAAAAGGTTGGATACGCGTTCGATGATTTCTACTTTCCACGATAGGATCAGGAGAGATCATTGTTATGAACACAAATATATTGACTGGGTAAAGATATTAGCAATGGATAAAAATCCGTATGCTCTATGTTTAATTGGAACATATAAAGATGGAACGTACATCCCCTTGCCCCATCAGCCGACTTACGGAATGTCGGAACCTACAACAGTGTCAACTCCGAGTGTAAGGTCGGCTCCTACTCCAATATTTGCGTGGGAATACAGCTGGTACTACCAACCTGAAGAGGAGATGACTGCAGCGTCTCTCCCTGTTCTGTACCGAGAATTGCGTGACTTTGACGATGGGGACAAGTTTCGTTCACCGTCGACGAG
>JAISRQ010000027.1 GCA_031273545.1 Holosporales bacterium | reverse complement strand
TCCTTAGACACCGTATTAAACATATCAACTGCCTCCCCAATAATTGGTTCAAACTTTACAATTTCCTTAATATTATCGGACAAAGGATTGTTCAAGAACTCGATCCACCACGTGATTGGGCAATCCTTCTGAACTCCGTGCACCTTCTTCATTTCTAAAAAGTGAATCTCGAACAAATCTTTTCCATACCGCTCTCCAGTACTATCTTCTGTAACGTGATATATGCTCCAAAATTTGTCTTTATTTTCCCCATTCTTTGTAATATCAAATTCTAGTAAGTTTATACATATCGTCTTCTTTAGTAATCCAAATCCCTGACTCTTGTCCAAATGCCTAGAGCACAGCGACGCCCAATAGTACATCGAGCGCTCCCACATATCACCTTCATTTGCTTTCTGGATCTCTATATCGCACAATCTCCCGTCCTCGGCTTTTGCGCGCACATCCAAACGTACTCCTCGCCCATTGAATATTTCGGGGACAATTTCAGTATTTTCGATCTCAATTTCCTCAATAGGTGTTCCAGTTGGAGCAAGAATACTATTCAACAGATGCTTGAGTACTCGCTTGCTGTGTTGGCTGCCGAAGATCAACTTAAAGAGCAAATCATCCGCAGGCGAAAGATCTTTTGCCATTACTTCAACACGTATATCCAGGTCTCCCTAACGCTAATTGTATGATATAACCAAGTCAGAGGGCAATGTTAATGAGTAGCAATTAATACTGCTCAAAAATTATGCAGTATCTGAATGACAAAATCTTCTTGCTTTTTTCATGATGTGGCTCTGCCTCATGTGATAAAAGAAATTGCGAATATTCATGTGTTGTCGTAGTATTTATCGTAAGCCCACTGTTTATTTTCGTGTATATGCCCAAAGAGGAATTAATAGAATTTGAAGGAGTTGTTCTTGAACTACTTCCGAATGCAATGTTTAAAGTAAAGCTTGAGAATGATTGTATAATAATCGCTCACACATCAGGACGCGTAAGAAAGAACCGTATTCGCATATTGGTTGGAGATAAAGTTACGGTTGAGATGACACCTTACGATTTAACAAAGGGGCGTATAACGTTCAGACAAAAATAGCGAGCCAAGGGAAATACCGGGGTATCAAAATAACGCCGATAATAAATTAAGAACTTATAAGTCTTTCTTCACGAAAGTAAGACTAAATAAAATAGGAGTAACGATGTCTAGAACGTTTTCCAAACTTTGGGGGATGCTGTCGTCTGATTTGGCAATTGACCTTGGTACGGCAAACACTCTTGTGTATGCAAAGGGGCGCGGCGTTGTTTTGAGTGAACCATCGGTTGTGGCATTGGGGTCTCATCAAGGAAAGCGCGTCGTTTTGGCTGTTGGGGAAGAAGCCAAGATGATGGTAGGGCGCACCCCTGGCAACATACAGGCGATCCGTCCCCTTCGTGACGGCGTTATTGCTGATTTCGAAGTCGCCGAGGAAATGATCAAGCACTTTATTCGCAAGGTTCACAATCGTCGCGGCTTTGTTTCGCCGCGCATTGTTATTTGTGTGCCGTCTGGGTCAACTGCAGTGGAGCGACGCGCGATACAAGAGTCTGCAGAGGGGGCAGGAGCCCGGGAAGTTTTCCTGGTGGAAGAGCCTATGGCAGCTGCGATTGGTGCGGACTTGCCTGTAACGGAGCCCGTTGGGTGCATGGTAGTCGACATAGGAGGCGGAACGACGGAGGTCGCAGTGCTTTCCCTTGGGGGCATCGTCTGCGCTTTCTCTATCCGCGTTGGTGGAGATAAAATGGATGAGGCAATCATAAACTACATTCGCCGCACGCATAACTTGCTCATAGGTGAGGCTACGGCGGAACGGATAAAACAGAACATTGGGTCAGCCTCAATCAGTAAGGATAGCTACAACATAAAGATGGCAATCAAGGGGCGCAGTTTGTCTACGGGGGTTCCTCATGAAATTGAAATCACGCAGTCTCAGATAGCGGAATCGTTGTTCGAGGTTGTTGCAGCAATTGCTGATGCAGTAAAGACGGCCCTGGAAAATACGGCGCCAGAGCTATCAGCAGATATAGTTGAACGCGGGATTACGATGACTGGAGGCGGCGCCTTGCTTGGGGGCCTTGCAGGGGTGCTTCATCAAGCAACGGGCGTACCTGTCGCTGTGTCGGATCATGCATTACACTGTGTAGTTTTAGGGACAGGAAGAATATTAGAAGAGACTAAGTTGTTTAATGGCGTTTTAGCAAGTATGTATTAGGATGAAAAAATGACAGATTTAAATAGAACAGCACTCATTACTGGAGCTACCGGAGACATTGGCGGGGCGATTACTCGGGCGTTTATCCAGGATGGCTTCAGCAAAGTAGCAATTTCTGGAATAGAAGGCGATATATTGGGGAAAATGGTAAAGGATTTATCAACTCCAACATGTGAGATCATTCCCTTCGAAGTAAACCTTATGAATAATGATCAGACGGATGCGCTGTTCCCCACGGCTGTAGAAGCATTGGGTCGCGTTGATGTGCTTGTAAACAATGCGGGAATAACAAGGGACAACTTGATTATTCGGATGACGGACAATGACTGGGACTTGGTGTTGAAGCTAAACCTAGAAGCGTGCTTTCGCCTATGCAGAGCGGCGACGCGTCCTATGATATCACAACGTTCTGGCCGCATTATTAACATTGCGTCTGTTGTTGGGTGTATGGGAAATGCTGGACAAGTCAACTACTGTGCGTCTAAGGCAGGGCTCATTGGCATGTCAAAGGCGTTGGCACTGGAGATTGGTTCAAGGGGGGTTACTGTGAACTGCGTTGCCCCTGGATTCATAGATTCTGCAATGACGAGTGCTCTTCCTGACAAAGTAAAGGAACGTCTGCTTGCGTCCATTCCCCTTGGGCGCGTAGGGACTCCTGAAGAAGTCGCGAATGCAGTAGCTTTTCTTGCATCAAACAAAGCTTCGTATATCACGGGGACGACTATTCATGTTAATGGTGGCCTGTATTAGGAACCTAGATCTTATGAGATACAATCTTGCTTGCAAACTTTGAGGAGAAAATTACTTGGTTGGAGCGCGAGTCGCTCATTCGAACGCTTCCGCTGTGGGACGCTTCATATTGCAATTTCTCTAGTAATGATTACCTAGGTTTATCGCAGTGCAAAAGCGTAATTGAAGCTGGGTGCAGTGCTGCAATAACATACGGTGCCGGGAGCACAGGGGCGAGGCTTTTGTCGGGAAATCTCCCCCTTTTTGAGAAATTTGAGGCCCAAATCGCCAAAGATAAGGATACTGAGGGGGCTTTGCTCTTTAACTCTGGCTTTCAGGCAAACTCCGGCACACTGGAGGCACTTACAGACAAGGATTCCGTGGTCCTATTCGACAAGCTAAACCATGCAAGCATGTACCAAGGCGTGTTTGCTAGTCGTGCGAAATTACTTAGGTTTGAGCATTTGGACTATTCGCAACTAGAGGATCTACTTAAAAAAAATGCAGAGAAGGAACTGCTTATCGCTTCTGAGACTGTGTTCGGAATGGACGGGGATACTGCGGACATGGCGGCGTTGTCGTTTTTATCCGAAAAGTACGGAGCTTTGCTGTATTTGGACGAGGCTCATGCTACGGGGTTATATGGTGCGCATGGGTACGGGATGTCTACAGATTTTGTGTTAGACCCGAAGGCGACTGTAGTCATGGGAACGTTTAGCAAGGCGCTTGGGTCATCTGGCGCATATGTGGCTTGCAGTGACGTCATAAAAAAATATTTAATCCAAAAATGTCGCGGTTTCATATACTCAACGGCGCTGTCCCCTTTTTGCATTGGGGCGGCGCAGCATGCGTGGAAGTTGGTGAAAGGGTTGGACACGGCACGAAAAGACATTCTTGAAAATGCAAGTTTTTTGAGGCAGGCGCTGCGGGATGCTGGGTATCTTGTTCTTGGGGCGGGGACGAATATTGTGCCCATCGTATTTGAACGCATAGATGACATGGTTGCTGTTAAGGGGGTCCTGGAGTCGAAAAAGATAATTGTGTCAGGGATACGTAAGCCCACGTCCCCAACAACGAGGATTCGCATTGCGGTTAGTGCAGTTCACAGCAGGGGGGATGTGAGCCGCCTGTTGGGGGCGGTCGAATACGCGAGAAAGTGAGCCGCTGGATAGGAAACATCCGGACAATGTACGTCTGATAATGGTGTATGCTACTTTCTCAGCTCTTCAAGCTCTGATACTTGCCCGGTCGTATCTCTGCAAAGATCCTCGCAATTCAACATGTATTGTTGTACAATCTCACTGTCGGGTTGGATCTGAATATGCTATGCAAATAATTACGGACGAAGAAATTTCAGCATTATCGTTCGAAGACGCGTTAGGGCGCCTCGAGGTAATCGTAAAATCACTAGAACAGGGCGATTTGTCTTTGGATGACGCCGTTGTTGCGTTTGAGTTTGGCAACAAGCTGAGGCGGTGCTGTGAGAGGAAGCTCCAAGAGGCAAAGCTAAAGATAGAGAAGGTGATAAAGTCGGCGCAGGATCCGGCTGTGTCACTTGAGCCAGTAAATTAGTGGCGACGCTATGAATATCAAAAAAATATTTATTGCGAGCATTGGCATTGGGGCCGTGGCCTTCGGGGCGTGGTATACAAAGCCTTGGGAGATGCTGGGCGGGTTTAATGATGAATTATTTTACGCGGGCTGTCTTGAGGCTACGCGCGTTGTGATCCCGTCGCGTTTGCCGTCGCAAATAATAAAATTTGATATAAAGGCAGGGGATCGCTTGAAAAAAGGCGACCTCCTTGCTGAGCTAGATAGCGCCGAATTGCAAATTTCACTAAAAAAGATAAAGAGCAAGCATGAACGCGCCCTCACTTTATATAAAGCAGGGAATTTTTCAAAATCTGACCTCGAAGCCATACAAGCAGAAAAAGATGGCGTAGAGCTGAAGCTTCGCTGGTGCAAGGTTGCGTCTTCAATTGACGGTGTAATTCTTGCTAAATATAAGGAACTTGGCGAATGGGTGACGCAAGGAACGGGGCTCGCGCTTATTGCGGACATCCGTAACATAAAGGCGTTTTTCTATGTTGAACACGATAAAGTCGCATCCCTGAAGGTTGGCGCGGATGTTGTGTGTTCGCTTCCCGAAGTGCCCGGGCGGGAGTTTCATGGCAAAATCGCGGTAATCAGCAGCGAGCCCGAGTTTACTCCAAAAAACGTCCAGACGCGCAGCGAACGAACGCGCTTGGTGTATAAAGTCCAGGTGGATTTCCTTAACGAAGACGAGGTCCTCAAGCCTGGGATGACGATTGAAACATTGTTCAAGGACGCTCCATGACGACGTGCGAGGGGGCTGGGTCTTACTCTATTAGCATTGACGTAAAAAATTTGTCGCGAAAATTCGG
The DNA here is from genome assembly GCA_031273545.1 of Holosporales bacterium. Taxonomy (GTDB): domain Bacteria; phylum Pseudomonadota; class Alphaproteobacteria; order BNTO01; family BNTO01; genus JAIRNK01. Next base: position 927 of record JAISRQ010000027.1, on the reverse strand, counting down.
GGATGTAACGGCGCTTGATCACTGTACAATGCACTTTTCCGCTGGCGTTATCCACGGAATAATAGGGCCAGAAGGTGCTGGGAAGACAACGTTGCTAAGGACGTTGCTTGGGTTGCTGGACCTGAAATCTGGGGAAATTTCATATTTATTGGATGGAAAATCGGTAAAATTAAAAAATATCCGCGATGAGATTGCATATATGCCAGAGACACAAAGCTTGTATGCGGACTTATCAATCGAAGAACACATGCTTTTTTTTAAAGACATGTATGGAATGAGTCATAAAGATTTTGATAAAAAAAGCAAAGAGTTATTGAACTTGACGCGCTTAGAGGAATTTAAGGGGCGCGCTGCAGGAAAATTATCTGGGGGCATGTATAAAAAGCTTGGGCTGATGTGCGCGCTATTGCGTTCTCCATCTGTTATCTTGCTTGACGAACCAACGAATGGCGTTGATCCGATTAGTCGCAGGGAATTTTGGACGTTGCTGTATGATCTATTGAAAAAAAACAAGATTACGATACTGATGGCAACCGCATATATGGATGAAGCTGAACGCTGTACGCAGGTGCATTTACTGGAAAATGGGCGCGTGTTGGCGGAAGGGGAGCCACGGCAGCTGATGATTCAGTTTGATGTGGCGGATTTCAATGAGCTACTGATTAAGCTCTCGCATGGGTAGGATCAACGCAATAAAAGAATGTTTGACTAGCAAAAAGTCGGCAACCGTTTGAGGCGTGAGAATAGGTGGGGATTTTTGACGCATCTAAAAAAAACAAGCTCCTCCCTAACCATTGTACCTAGTTAGGCAGGGCTAAATCCTAGAAATAAAAAGGTAGCTATATTCACGTAAAATATTGTACATTCATGGAAGTATTTTATTGCAAACGGTTCGCAAATGTTGATTGAATGTTTAAAAATGGTAGA
>JAISRQ010000151.1 GCA_031273545.1 Holosporales bacterium | reverse complement strand
ATATATCCACTCATTGTTGTTGTCCTCCTTTCTCAAGAATCACTCAGACTCTCTCGTGCCTCAAACATATGCCCTTTTATTCGATGTGAATACGCCTCTTTATCCACATTTCAACAATCTCTTTTCCATCCCCCCATATGGGCAATAGATTAATCAGGTGAATCGCATATGTGGAGAAGAATACATACGATAGCAGATTGTTATTGATGGAAAAAAGCCATGTTCCAATTAACCCTAACACGCCAGTTACTCCGACTATTAACCCACCCATCAATTTAATTGAAACTTTTTTATAATTATCCTCTCGGTAAAAAGCCAGTGATATTCCTTTTTTGCCCATGAAGCCTTGTCCACTATGCTTCCTTCTGTAGATGAAAACGTGTATGGCTTCATGAAAAGCTATGCCTGAAAAAATCCCAAGAAAGAAAACGTTTACAAAAAGTAACAACTGCAAAAGAACATCTGAATATGTATTTATATTTACCATAAAGGAAATAAGTATTGTAAACAACAAAGATGCATTGCTGATCAAGAAATAGATGAAAAATCTTTTAAATACAATTAGCATCATTCTCAAGACTATCCCAATTAGAGTATCGCCATGAATTTCATATCGCCTTTGCTGGAAAATCAACTTGAACTTGCAAATTAAATATGAAATAAAATTAGATTTCCCCTTTATTTTGTAGTTAATTAGAAATTTCGAATTTGCTTGATTCAAGAAAGCAGAAACATCATCACCTACTCTTGAATCCTTACATTTATACAAATCTTCCATTTTACTCTTAATATCACTAATGGTGTGTCCGTCTGCACACAACTTTAATATTTGATAAGAGGTTTTATTTAACTCAAGTTCTCTGTTGGTCACGGTATCTTTTACTGATTTTTCAGAAAAATTGATCCCACTACATACAGATGGACTCAAATAATATTCTGTGTTGAAAAAAGCCCAGAATCTCCAAGCGTTGAAAAACATATTCGACCTCCTCCTGAAATTTTAGATATATTTACAACTCGACTAATAACACCATTCGACCAGTTTCGTGCCATGTAACAAACTAATAGTATTGTTACATAGCCCTAAAAACCCTGATTTTAGGCGCAAAAAAGAAACGCCGCATGGCGTTTCCGGGAGGAAAGTCAGGGACAAGCCCCGACAAAAATCTTGAATTTTAGCCATAAAAGAGCCTTGTGTAACATATCTATTAATATGTTACATGGGCATCGCCCGAAGGAGGATTTTTTTATGGCAACTACAGAACCGATTCGCAATAAAACCGATGTCCGTGCGTTGGCAGAGTATTACCTGCGCCGTGGTCAAATCCGTAATTACGTGCTGGTGGTACTTGGCGTACACACCGCGCTTCGCATTAGCGATCTGCTTCGTCTACGCTGGGACGATGTTTACGACTTCGACTGCCAGCGTGTCCGCGAGAGCGTGACCATCGTGGAAAAGAAAACCGGGAAGGCAAAAACCTTCGTCCTTAACAAGGATGCCGTTCGAGCCTTAAAGCGGTTCGCTGCGCAGTCCGCTCGAAAAGGGACATTTCTCATAGAAAACCCGCAAGCCAAACGAGCGATCAGCCGCATCCAAGCCTACCGAATCATTCGTGCCGCCGCTGAAGCGCTGGAGTTCCAGAATCGCGTTTCCTGTCATTCGCTGCGGAAAACATTCGGCTACCACGCGTGGAAGTCGGGAGTGTCTCCGGCGGTCATCATGGAGATTTACAACCATTCCTCGCTGGCGGTCACCCGCCGCTATCTTGGCGTAACCCAAGATGACAAGAACGAGGTGTACCTAAGTCTCCGGCTGATTTCGTGATCTTTTTTCAGTGAATGATCAAGCTGGGTTTTGGGCAAACTAATACAGCAATTCCATCACTAATTCACCATGTGTATTAGTATAACATATACTAAGGGAATTTACAAGTGGTTTTGGATTAATTTTGGCGCAAATCAAAAAATAATATTTCCTTTTCAGGGAATACACTGTCGCGTTTGAGGAGATGTTGTAGAAACCATGAAGGATAGAATCAAAGAAGTCCGACAGGCCGTTGGTTTGACTCAGCCCAAGTTTGCTGAGCGCATCGCTATCTCGACCAGTTATCTTGCAGGGATGGAGCTTGGAACCAAGACCATCAATGAGCGAACCCTCCGGCTTCTATGTGTCGAATATGGCGTGGACGAACAATGGCTAAGAACGGGCGAAGGCTCCATGTTCAGCGGAGAAACTGATGGTCGGGTGATCAAGGCTACCAGCATCTTCAAATCGCTTAACCCTCAGCTTCAAGATTTTGCATTGACGATGCTTAATGAATTGTCCGAACTGGGCAATTTTACAGATATGAAATAAAACTGCGACAAAATATCAAGGACAACTTTTTTCCTGCCCTCACCTCGCATAAATATTACCTGAATACCATTTTGCGAGGTGTATCTTTATGGGCAAAATCAGCAATATCCCCGAATCACTGCGCGGCGGCGGGCTTTTCTGCTGTTGTCGGTATGAAGATAAGAACCCGACCCGCCAACGAAATCAAGAGATTTCGGGCGGGTACCCCAGAACCTTGTTACCTGACGGTAATAAGAACGGAAGAAAAACCAAAATCCCATATAACTCGGTAACAGGCCAGCGGGCGCAAACCAACAAACCCGACACCTTTACGGATTTCCAAACCGCCCTTCAAGCGGCGCACGGCTACAGCGGCCTCGGATTCCTGATCGCGGACGGCCTGTTTGTGGTAGACTGCGACCATTGCCGAAACTCGGACGGATCGCTCACCCCGACCGCCGCCGAGATTGTGGCCATATTTGCCGGGTGCTACATGGAATGGTCACCCAGCGGCAACGGCCTCCATATTATCGGCAAGGCCAGCGGCTTCGCTTTTGACAAGAAAATCTACTGGATGAACAATCGGCGGCTTAATGTTGAGGTCTATCTTTCCGGCGTGACCAACCGATTCATGACCGTCACCGGGAACGCGTTTCGGCAGGGCAATATCCCGGAGAAAAGCGCGGAATTGCGGACTTTCCTCGAAAAATATATGCGCCGTGACCAGCCCGTCCCAGCTACATATAATCATGTAGAATCAGCGCTCCCGGACGAGGATATTCTCGCCAAAGCCAGCGCCGCCCGGAACGGGAGCGCCTTCCAGCGGCTGTGGTCTGGGGATTCCTCAGGCCACGCATCCTCAAGCGAGGCCGATTTTGCGCTCTGCGGGATGTTGGCCTTTTGGTGCGGCAGGGATGTCGGCCAGATGGATCGGCTCTTCCGTCAATCCGGCCTGTTCCGCGAAAAGTGGGATCGCCCTCAAGCAGGAACCACCTATGGCCGGATTACGCTGGAAAAAGCTGCGGCAGATTGCAAAAACATCTACAAACCGCCGAAAAAAGCCAAATCATTGCCTTCTGGGAGAATTCTTGATGTACCAATACCCGACCAAGAGCCGGAGCCGCCTGACCAGGATGCGCCGCCGGATAACATCGCTTTGCGGGAGATGCACCCAGAGGATAACCCGCGCTATTGCTGGACGGATATCGGCAATGGGCGGCTTTTTGCTGATTTTTACTACGGCATCGCCCGGTATGTCGAGGAGCGCAAAATGTGGTTCGTGTATACCGGGAAGCATTGGAAACCCGACCCCGTGGCGCTCCGTGTGATGGAACTGGCCAAGCGGCTGGCCGACAAGCTGATCCAGTACGCCACCAAAATCCCCAACGAGCATCGCCGGAGCGAATACCTCACCTACGCCATGAAATGGCAGCGGCGAGTGTTCCGCGAGACCGTTATCAAAGAAGCCCAGAGCGTTTATGACCTTTCAATGGAGCAATTTGACCGGGATTTACTGGCATTTAACTGTCAGAACGGCACCCTGCATCTGGATACGATGGCCTTTACACCCCATAACAGCGCCGATTTGATCACCAAGATTTCTCCGACCAAATACGACCCCGCCGCCCGGTGCGAACGCTGGGAGCAGTTCATCACCGAGATCATCCAGAACGACCCGGACACCGCCGCCTTTGTTCAGAGGGCGATGGGCTACGGGCTGTCCGGCGAGACCCATTATGAATGTTTATTCATTTTCTACGGCGTGACCACCCGAAACGGCAAGGGCACCCTGTGCGAAAGCGTGCTGAAAGTTATGGGGAATTATGGGCTGTCCGTCAACCCGGCCACCATCGCCCAGAAGCATAATCCTGTGAGCAACGCGCCCAGCGAGGATTTAGCCCGGCTCAACGGCATCCGCTTCGCCAACATTTCCGAGCCAGATCGTGGCCTCATCCTCAACGCCGCCCAAGTGAAAAGCATGACGGGCAGGGACGGACTCACCGCTCGGTTTCTGTATGAAAGTTCATTCGATTTCTATCCGCGCTTCAAAATATACATCAATACCAAC
>JAISRQ010000013.1 GCA_031273545.1 Holosporales bacterium | reverse complement strand
GAACCTGTATCCCCCATAAATATCTTTGCAGGAGGCGCATTGAACCACAGGAACCCGAGGCTCCCGCCAACTAATGCGGCCAAAAATACAGTTAGCTCCCCTGCCTGAGGAATAGAATGAATATACAAGTAATTTGCAAACTTAGCGTTTCCCACCAAATAACTAATAAAAGCAAAGCTTCCCGCAACATAAATGGCTGGCATGATAGCTAAGCCGTCGAGCCCATCAGTCAGGTTCACAGCATTTGAAGCGCCAGCAATAACAAATACGCCCCAAATAAAATACGCCCACCCAAAATATATAACTAAATTTTTAAAGAAAGGGATCGTCACACTCAAATAAAGTTCCGGCGGAGTTAACTTTGATATAACAGCCACGACAACCAACGAGGACACCACTTGGGCCAACAGCTTCCACTTCGCCTTTAGCCCATTCGACTTCCCCGTAGAAAGCTTCAACCAATCGTCATAGGCCCCGATCGCCCCGAACGTAAGCAAAACAAATATTGACAACCAAATAAATGCGTTCTTCAGGTCACACCACAAAAGCACACTAATTATAGTAGAGCCAAGGATGAGGAGACCCCCCATGGTCGTTGTGCCACTTTTGGCTAAGTGCGACTCCGGACCATCGCTACGAATGGGTTGGCCATTTTTTTGCTTCTTTTTTAAGAAATTAATGACGGGCATACCACAAAGTAGCCCAATAAGAAGCGCAGTAAGTAAGGCTCCAATACTTCGTACAGACAAATATTTGAAGACGTTAAAGAAAGAACATACCGGACTAAGTGGATAAAGAAAAGTATAAAACATATCTTGTATTATTACCAAATATAGCACAGGTTACATATTGTCATATTCCCAAATATGCGCAATCATTTTCCTGTGGGGAAGGAGTTAAGTTACAAACACATTGAATAGTAGTCGTATTTACAAAAACATTCAAATAAATTTGCAGACCCTGTCTTTCGGTTGTTTTTTGGGGCTTAGAGCCGAAAGGAACACGAAGACAAAAAACAGGAATTGCAGACATTTGTTTTCTCAAAAAGTTGGACTTCTTTTGGGGTTGGCGCTGCCGTTGCCGACGTGTGGAGCACAAGCGACAGAGCATAGCGACAACAAGAAAACGGAGAATGACAGCAAAAATAAAAAAAATCCACAGCTATTTTCGGAAAAAGAGCAATTGGATATTGTAATTGAAAAGAATGCTGTCGTCGTCAAAGGGCAAAATTCATTTGGAAAAGCGAAAGACGTTACTATAAAAATCCCCCCTGTAAATATTCAGAAAACGCAACAAAAGACAAAGGCGATAGTGCTAAGGCAAGCGCCAAAGAATGCAAAAAAGGAGAATGACGCGGAAGATGAAACGAGAAGCGATCATCCAAAGATAAGCCCTTTGTGGACCCCAGAAGCCATGAAAACGGAAGAAGAAAAGGCAGCGGAAAACAAAGGCACGGCTAGCGGCGCTGTGAGCGAAAAAAGCCCCACTGAAGGGACAGGCAGCGGTGAAGGAAATGACGGAGCCGCGAAAGGGGACGCAAGCAACACAGGAAAAGGGGGCACGCCATCATCAGACGACAATTCCATTCTTGGTAAATACTTGAAGAAGCAAGAGCACGCAAACACGGATGGCGTGGTTGTACCGACTGGGTCTGCTCTTTTTGAGCTGAGGAATGTTCCATGCGACGATGGAGAGTCCACAAACGAAGACATTGCGGACGTGCGACTAATGCAAAAGCTCGTAAAAGAAAAGAAATTGCGCAAGGAGGCGGAAGAAAAGAAAAGGCGTGAGGATGCAGCCAAACAAACAGTAGCTCCATTGAAAAATGCGAAACTGAATGCAGCAAATAAGGAGACTGTAGTTGCGAAACAAGTTTCTGTGGTGGATATAAAGAACCAGGAAAATAATCATTCGAATAAATTCCTTCGTATTGGGGCTCATAATTTAGAGCAAGTCGAGAAAAAGGATGCAGCAGCTAAGCTTGCGGACGCTACAAAGCTTACGACAGATAATGCGGCGGGGACGAAGCTTGCTACAGAAAAAGAACCTGTAGCACAACTTGCATCGGACAAGGAGCCTGTTGATAAGGAACCTGCAGCATTAGATCAGCCAGCATTGGAGTCACCATCTTCCCAAGCCAAAGTCTTAAACTTAGAAACGACCCCAGACAAAAAGCAATTTCAGTTAGTAGAGTGCGATGTATCTGATATTGAAACGAATAATGTATTTAACGAAGGTGAAACAAAGTTTTACGAAAGTAATAAATATCAAGAGATTCCTGCATCCGTAGTCACGACAACGGAATCCCCGCAACTAAAGTTATCTGGGTCGTTTTGCTCGCATGTTGGGGCGGTTGTGCAAGAGGATGCGCGCGACGATAAGGATGGCGACCTGCACGTAGGGACGGGCTGGGCGGACTTATCATGGGAAGTTACCGGGCTTGCTTTCGACAATTTCTCATACAAATATGCGGCGACGTTGCAGGTCGTTTCAGGCGACATAAGCATGATGGACCACTATGTGGAGCTGGCTCATCAGTACGGGTCTTTGCAGATGGGGAACTTAAAGGGACCTGAGGCGAAATATACGGACGATGCGACATGGCTTGTTGGGGGAACGGGGGGCGTTGATGGATCCTTGTGGGGGTTGCTGTGCAAGGTAAGCGGGCTTCCGCATACACACCACCTCATTGGGTACTCGAAGCGAGCAACGAAAATTGTGTACAATTCTCCGCGTTTGGCTGGGTTTCAATTTGGCGTAGGCTATTGCCCAAATCCGAAGCACGAAGGTTGGGGAGACCTGAATGAGGCAAATTACGGGAACAGTAACGACAATGGGGTACAGCCTACCGGTGATATGAAAAAGCGACATAATTTTGCATTGGGAGTTAACTTTACACAAAGCGTAAAGGACTGCGAAGTTACGGCGGCTCTTGTTGGGGTTAGTGAGCAGTGTACCTTAATGGTAGAAGTTCCAGATACGTTTGCGTCAGAGAATATATACGAAAGCGATGTGATTTCTTCAATAAGCAGAGAATTAAACTTAAAAAGAAGCATGTCATATCACGCGACTTGGTCAATGAAGTACAAAAATTTGAAAATTGCTGCGGGCATTATAAACAACGGCGAACAGACTATGTTGCCGACAAAATTTAGCTCAGACCGATTGGGTCGGTTTGGAAGTGAACTTGGAGATGCGGGGCGCGTTTGGAATGTGGGCGGGAAATATACGGTTGGGTGCATAGACATTGGGTATGCGCGACACAGCTTGCGGCGCAGGGTAACTAATTATGATTATTCGAGGGGGGTGATTCACGCGATTTCTGTGGATTGCAATGTTGCTTCTGGAGTCCAAATTTTTGCGGAGGTAGACCACATTGACTTGAGCACGGCCAAGGGAGTAGCTGTATATGACGAGAACGCGAAACCGTTAAAGAATAGGGGGACGGCAGTGTTAGTTGGATCGAAGCTCAGCTTTTAAGATGATTGTGATGAGATGCTACTTTTTTGTGAGGGAGGGGGAAATACCACTCCCAAGAAGATTATATCGGGCTTCCTAAATATTGTGAAAAATAAGATGAAGAACAATAAGTGTTTTTAGGACAAAAAAACCACAATCATTTGAGGATTGGGTATACGGGCTTTTTGTAGGAATAAACATTTGCGACTTTTCATATTTGATCAGCAGAGGGGATCCCAGTGTAATCACGGAGGAAGGGAGCCGAAACGCACGCGAAGCAGCTCCCATGTCGCACAATCAATAGTTAGGACAGATGTGCAGTCTTTGGCCAATATGTAGTCAATACATACTGAAGTAGGGATCTCTCCGCGTCGCGATCCCAAATAGAAGCTGGCTCAAGTCCCAATAACCTACGCTGCTCATTCAGAGCATCAAGTTTCTTAGTCAAGTCATCCTTCATGTCTCTTAACATTATATTAGCCGTATCTACCGTTTTCTTAAGTGTGCCCCTCTCCTCGTTTAAAGCTACCACAATGCGCTCTTTCCTATCGATCTCATTTTTCGCATTTTCGAAATTATTGATCAACTCCTTCAACGCAATTCCCTTCTTTTCGATATCGGAGTTCGCCGTAGTCAAACGCGACGTCAAATCGTCAATCCTGCGAGAAGAAGCCTCTTTCAGAGCACTGAGTTCTTGCCCCAACGCTGTGCAATCTTGCAAGAGTTTCCGATTTTGCGCGTCGACATTCTTGAAACGAACATCGCTTCTGTTTGCCTCGTCCCTCCAAATGTTAAGCTGAGTATTCAACTTTTCAACCTGAGCAGCAGCTTCCGCTTTTAAGCCCTCATTCGCCCGAGCCACAGCGGCCAACTGATCAAACAGATCCTTCCGCTCACTATCAAAGGCGGACTTTTGCTGGGCCCGCAATGCGTCAAACTCACTTTTTTGCGCGTCCAACTTTGCTGCGTGTTTGGCTGCAATTTCTTCCAACACGGTTGCATTTTTGGTGCTGACCTGAGTCAAAGCAGATTCGTGATCGGCCGCCAATTGCGCTAACTTTTCTTGATAGCTAGCATCCAGTTTCGCGAGCTCACCCTTGTGCTGCGCCTCGATCTGTTCCAGCGTTGTATTTTTGTCAGCAGAGAGACTCTCCTGAATTCTTTTCTTATCCGCTTCCAGCTCATCTATAATTTCAAATTGCACGGCCAAGGTAGCAAAGATCCCTCTTTGGCCAAACTCCTCTTTCAATTTTTCTACGCGAGCCAGATTCTCCTTTGAGGGAGCCACGCGTGTTCCATTAATTTCGACAAAGAACACAGGTCCTGCAGCAACTTCATCGCGATTTCCCCACGTTCCTGTACTTAACAGCGTGACGGCACAACCGACCAACATAGTACGTTTATTCAGCATCTCTCCAATCCATTCAAAAAAAAGACTTCCTAGGTGTGATTTAACAACAAAACGACACACTTGCACAAGCCAGCAAAACACATAAAACATAGAAAAAACTACACAAAATACGAAAAAACTGCATGGTATTAACGTGATGTTTTTTATAAGCTTAAAACAGTGTTCTTTTAAATACTCCAAAGTGAAGGCGTTCGTTAGTAATATTGGCGTGATAAAATTAATACATATTTATTATTTTAGAGTCTCATGAAGTGCCACCTCCTCCTGCTGCGCGCGGGTGAGCACGAGTTACTGTGCTTCGCAACTGTTCGTTATTTATGTCCGTGTATATTTGCGTAGTCGATAATGAGGCGTGCCCAAGGAGCTCTTGTATGCCGCGAAGGTCTTCTGAGGTAGCCATCAGGTGAGTTGCACAACTGTGCCTAAGGGCGTGAGGCGTGAAGGTCTCTGGAAGGCCTAACAGGCGCCGAAGCTTTCTTACACGCGCCTCGAACACTTGTGCAAGAAGACGCGTGCCTTTTTCGCCGATAAACAGAGGGCGCGACGGCAACAGATCTCTTGCAGGGCCTTCTGATTTTTGTGGGACGAGTTGGATAGCAGGAGCGTTATTTGGAGCGGCGTTAGTTAGGAAATTATTTGAAGCGGCAGTGGGGGCGTTATTTGGAACGACTGCGGGGGCGTTATTCGAAGCGGCATTACTTGAAGAGGGCGCCGTGCAACATGATGCATCAGGGCACGCATTTTTGTACTCGAAGATAATCTTCTTTGCCCCAGACATGAAAGGCACTTGGCGAATTTTGTTTCTTTTTCCTTTTATTGTTAAAAAATCTGTATTGCTGATGTCTTCGCAATTCAAACTTAACGCTTCGCTTATCCTTAGGCCGACACTGTATATTAAGAAAATTAACGCTTTATCTCTTTTGTGAACCCAGTCAGGCCCCGGAAGTAAGGAGCAACTATTCATCAATAGCAATATATCGTTATATGCCGCTGGACGGGGCAAAGCCTTTGGTACCCTTGGATTACGCGCAGAAAAAATAGGATGGTCTTCAATGTACCCCTGTTCAACTAAAAACCTGAAAAAACTTTTCAGAGCAGACAACCTACGCGACAAAGTTTTTACGTCCAACCCTTCATTCCTTTGGTGAGAAAACCAGGCACGCCAATCTTTTGGTTCAATTTTCAGGACTCCTTCCAAAGTAGCCTCCTCGCCTGTGTACCGCGCGTAAAATTCAAGGAAACACGTTAAATCACCATCATATGCCAAGTAAGTAGCTTTCGCCCGAGATTGACTATGCAGCAGGGACATTAGCCACTCTTGATGTATTAAATGTAAAGAACCTGACATATTGCTAACCCCATGCATGACACTGTGAAAGGAATGACTGCGGATTCTATCACGTATTCACTCAAAGCATCACCTTTATACCCACTCTAAAAGATTACGGACCTTTTTTACCCGGCAAACACTTGCTATCCTTAGGACCCTGATCCGCAATCATTTGGAGATTGGGTATAAATATTTATTTTTCAGATGCAACCGAACTCATTAACCCCGTTCTTAGTCGATAATCATTGAACCGTCTTGTAAACTCAAGCCATTGTTCCGACGATTGGCTCGCTGGTTGCTTAAGGCCTTGTATTTCGTTTTCTATTTCTTCCGGTGTTTGACTATACTCATTACTCCCACTCCCTGGGGCATTTTTGTGTTTTTCTGTGTACTGATCGAATCCAGTCGTGTATGGCTGACCACGCCAAAACAGTCCCCCCAAGTCAGCAAAATCGAACGGAATTTCTCCAAAATTTGGAAATCCCCTACATTCTTTCCCCAATTTAGGATCTTCGGCTATCTTATAAAGATTTGAATTCGCATCACGTTCGACAACAGTATTTTGATCTCTAATAAAGACGCCTCCCTTACTGCCGACTCTAGCATCTCCAACAAGTGGAACGAAATCTCTGTCTGCATCAAGTACGCCATTTTTAACCGCGTCATTTAGTGCATTACTCAGATTTTTCACCATTGAGACAAACTCAGCTTCGTCATTTGGATAAAAAGTCAACCACTTTCCATATTGTGTTATTTGGTCATTACCATTACTGTAAAGAGTTGTCAAATAAAGGCTACGAGTTCTCCCATTGTTAGGTGTTAACTTCAAGTGCATATTCCCAGTAAAGTCAACATAAGGCGCGATTGTTCGCAACACTCTTGCAGCAGCAGACGGATACGTACTCACATGAGGTTTCCACCTGTATCCATCACCATCACCACCAAACTCGTACCATGTAGCCGCTGGGCGTTGTCTGCGCCCAGCATACTTTCCACATAAATCCAACCGTAGAGGGAAAATGACACGTGCTTGTGCGCCATTGCATTGAACCCTGAACAATGCCCCTCCATCTTCTTCAAAAATATCACGGTATTGCATTTGCTGTGGACGCATAAAGTAATAACCATAGTCACCTGCTGATGCTGAGTCTAACAAATCCAGGTAGTGGTTATTGTACGCCGCATCAAAAAATAAGTTTGCAACTTGTATTATAGGCTTGCACGCTAACGCCATCTCTTCGTTGTCTATTTGAATTGCGCCAACATCTGGCAACACTTTCGCGTTTTGGATTTTATCATTTACAGTGCGCACCCAGTCATTTTCCTTGTTTGATTCAAGCAAATTAGCACTAAAAACTTTTATTATAAACAAAGCAGAACATTCGAATTTATCATAATCCTTGATCGGACCTTCCCCTCTCCTTCTGGCCTCCACCAATGTCTCTGCAAATTTGACGTTATTGCTCTGAGTATCATCCCTCAACAAATCAAGATATTTCAAAGACTTCTCTATGCCAGCAACATCTGTCACGTTCCACATTTTACTGCAGAATGTATTTACATTATCTACGTTTGGCTGACATGACGGGATGCTTTCCAGTGTTGAGTTGAGCATAATGTTCATTGCTATTTCGCGTATTTGATCTTTTACATCAGAGCTCGCATCATCGAAGCATTTCATAAGTACGAGCATCGCCGCGTAACTACTCTTTTCTTGATCAATTATGGCTTTAGTTCTCTCTTCAACTGACACGCTTGACAAGTCTTTTAGCTTATTCATGACTGCAGTAACCCGAAAAGGAAGATCGTGATTAACGTCGTCCCGTATCTTTTCAAAACATTCGTTCGAAACACATAACGTTGGTATCATACCGACACACAATGTCACAATATTTACAAAATAATTATCACACATAATCAACCCCTTTATCCAAACACTTTTTAGTTTATATTGATATCTCGTATTGTCAATTCACTCATTTTTCCTAAAGCTCGCGCCCAGCCATCATCTCCTTCAGCTTTTGTATTGCCCGCATTTCAGTTTTACGAACCCCCTCCGTTGACATACCAAGCTTATGCGCAACAGAGCTGAGCGTTTTAATTCTCTCCCCCCCATAGCGAGCAACAATCACATTGCGTTCAACTTTTTTCAAATTCGCGAGCGACTCCTTTAGCATCAAACGCTTTCGTTCTAATTCTTGTTCACTCGACACAATTTCTTCTTGGGTCCCCTGAGGATCAGGTATAAGGTCAATAAAGCTGCGGTTGTCATTAATATTACAATCCAAAGATACATCTAAAACCAAGCTAGCCTTATCACCTGCACGCTTGCAAGAGTTAATATGGCGAACCACAGAACGCGTATTTTGAATAAATTTATTAATGTAAGCGTTTATCCAGAAGAAAGCATACGTAGCAAGCTTTAGCCTTTGGATGGATCGAACAGCTGTATTGCACGAATAAGCCCGAGTACGCCCTCTGAAAAAAATTCTTCAGTATCTACATTTGTTAGCTTTATACGCTTCTGTCTAGAGATTTTTTGAACTAACTTCAGGTAGCTTAAGACAATTTTATCGCGACTTCCCCATGAAGAGTTTTCATTCCAATCTTTAAAAGCTTGGATTTCCTCATCATTAGACAAGTTTGATGTTAGATAGACTTTCGCCCAAAAAGGGGTTGCATACGGCATCCACTTACACCTTCAAAACCATCGATCCTTATCTTTAGTATAGCGAACTTTTAAACTTTGTAAACCCCCTCATTAACTCAACTGTAATGACGCAATATTGCAAGGCACCTTAGGTTAAACCTATTTTCCGCAAATGGTTGAATTGCCAGTCCAAGCGCCAGGCCCACAGAGGTAGAAAGCGCCCAACATCGCAAAATCAAAATCGCATCCCAGCTCCAAATCCAATAGACAAGTGCCTGTGCGTAATGTTCAACGCCTCCAAATTCCGATCTGCTCCCCCTTTGTCCGCGTCTTGCAG
>JAISRQ010000096.1 GCA_031273545.1 Holosporales bacterium | reverse complement strand
AAGCCACCGTAACTGCAGTGGATGCAGTGGATGAGCGCAAAGAGGATTCATGAACGATGAAGCTTTGATGATTATAGCGATATGTAACATAATAATATCGTCATTCCTCGCATCTGTATGTCATAGTAAGCTTGTATCTGTTATTTGGATATCGTTACAACTCCTCATATTGTTCGTTGTATTTAATGCGTACTACATTGGCGCTTTTTGGGGGTTGTTCTTAACAAACGGGGTCATACTTACTCTGATCTGTAACAAAAAAGAGGAAGAGAAATTTCAGGACATAAAACTTCCCGAAAAGAAGGTAACAGAGCGAAAAGTCGTATGCGCGCTTGTGTGGTGCGGAACGCTTTTTAGTGCGATTTCGTTGGTGTCCTGGCCAAATTCGTTTTCGTCGCTGTTTCCTAAAAAAGTCGAGTTTACCAACATGTCTCTGCGCTCGGAGGATAATTGCTTAATTTTCATTTTAGCATTTCTTGTGTTGGTCTCAATAGTTGGCTGCCTAAAAATATTGAAATCTTACGCAGAGGATGTTTAGCCATGGTTTATTATGATGGCCTTGCAACGTTTGTCATGTCTATCGCATTATTTCTGCTGTTCACGTGCTTATTTGCAACAGCAGTAACACAAAAAATTGCATCAATTCTTTGGTGTGCTAGTTCGTCTGTGGCGAGCGCAGTAGTGGTAACTTTTTTTTCATTTTGGAATAATGAACCACAAGGGAACATATTCGCAATTTGCATTTTAGTATATATGCTTTGCTATTCGCTTATTGGAGGAAGCTTATGTATATCTACAAAAATGGGGCAAGATTCATCAATAAGCGACGAAGACCGTAAACCTTTATAAGGTTCCACAGATATACCTAGCTGTTAAATACTGTATTGTGCAAGGATGAAGAAAACCCGGGTACCATTGGGATAACTTACATTACTGTTTGCAATAAAAATTCAGGATTTCAGTGGATTGAGTGTATACCGGAGGGACAGAAACAGCATTGGCAATTATTTGCTCGCATTGGAAAATGGAAAACAAAGTACATTGGACTGTGCTGTTCCCATTTTTTTAACCCAAAAAGTCTGCAATTATTTGAGTAGTGGGTAAACCAAGTTATGTACGATGTGTTCTGCTAGGATGTACATGGAAACCGAAATTAGTGCGTCAATTACTTCAGTATGCGATGTTGCTACTCCGCAAATACACAATAAACATTTTTTGGAGAAATAATATAAGGTGAATGAAAACAAAAATAAAACAAATGAACTTCGCCAACTATGGACCAATGTACGCTGAGTTGACGCAAATATATATACGCACAAAAACAATGCAGAATGCATCCCGAACGGGACACAATAAAGCTGGTCAGCAAGGAAACCTCCTCCGAACGTTCCCCATATTTGGTGACGATTAGAAAAAAATATTATTCCTAAATACACAACAACTACACATAAGTGCACGCTAAATGGGTAAATTTGTCTATTAATTATATTTTCAAGTGTCACGCTCACCGACACGACTACCAGCCAAATCAACGACTGTGCCGCGTTTTTTAGTGCACTCAGCATATCCATTATATCCACTCCCCAAATGATTGCGGACTTTTGATCCTGTCAAACGCCTCTGATTCTTCGATTTCTGGTTCGCATTTATTGCGGGAGACACCCACTCCCTCCGAGAACCTGCCTAAGCGCTTCTGATAATCCAATCGCAGCAGACAATGCCACATTAAGCGACCGCGCACCTTGTACCATGGGAATCCGAACCTGCATATCGCACGCGTCATACACGTCTTTTGGGACTCCGCAGCTTTCACGTCCCACCATGATTATATCTGTTGGCTTATATTCCACGTTTGTGTATGATGCTTCGGCTTTTACATCCAACAGGATCAGGCGACTAATTTCTTGCATGTTTTTCGCGTTTGAATCGTTGACGTCCGTATCCGTAGAAAAATTCGACTTTTTTTCGGAAAAATCCGATTTTTTTACAAAAAACCTCGATTTTTTTACAGAAGACCTCGACGCGTCTATTGCACTGATAAAATCGTCGAACGACTTATGTCGAGTAACATTCACAAGATCTATGTAATCCATGCCAGCTCGCTGCATGCGTTTATCATCCCATGGAAAACCAATCGGTTCAATCACATCGACACTGACCCCTAAGCATGCTCCAAGGCGAAGCATTGTGCCAAGATTTTGTGCAATTTCAGTTTGATACAGAGCCAGTCTCATTCCGCATTTTCCTTTTATGTACCCATTCGGTATTATGCACCTGTGGGGCACGGCTCAACGCAAGTGTCGCATCAGGAACATCCTTCGTAATCACGCTTCCAGCCCCAATATATGCGCTCGCTCCAATGCTTACAGGCGCCACCAAGGACGAATTCGCGCCTATGCTGGCGTAGTCGCCCACGCTTGCTCGGTGCTTTTTTATGCCATCGTAGTTGCAAAACACTGTTCCTGCACCAATGTTGACCTTCTCGCCCAGAGTCGCATCCCCAATGTATGACAAATGTTTCGCTTTCGTATTGCGCCCAACTGTTGATTTCTTTACTTCTACAAAATTCCCGACTACCGCATGTACGCCAACGGCGCTGTCCTTATGTATGTGTGCAAACGGCCCAATTTCACAATTATCTTCGATTTTGCAGTCTTCCAGCACGCAAAACGGGTGAATTGTCGCATTTTCCCCGATAGTAACGTTTGGTCCAAATACGTTAAAAGGGCCAACCTTTGTCCCGCACCCAATCTCTGTATCCATTGACAACACAACTGAATGCGCGTCTTGAAATACGACGCCCTCCATCTTCTGTCTTAATATTTGTTGGACGGGAACGTTTTCTAAGTCTTGCTGAGTATCAAGCCCAGAAGCTTCCTCAAGCGATATTTCAATATAGGATGAAGAAAACCCCCGCTGGTGGGATATCCTAACTATGTCTGTAAAATATAATTCGTTTGTTACATCGTTTTTTGTTATATGAGTCACGCAATCATGTAAACATTCCCGTGATAACGAATACATCCCAGCGTTTATAATGTTTATGCGCCGTTGCTCTTCTGTGGCATTTTTTGCCTCGATTATATCGATAGGCCGGCCTTCATGCAACAGAACGCGCCCACGACAAGACTCTATATCATTGTTTTTTGCTACAGTTACTACCAAGTCTTCAGTAGATTTTTCCAATATTTGTAGCGTTTCTATTTGAATTAACGGAACATCTGCATGAAGGATTATTACGCGCTCCGACTGAATTGACGTAAGAGCACACTGCACCGCATGCCCTGTTCCAAGGGGAATGGGCTGAATAACTTCCGCACATTTGTACTTCTCTGAAAGAGAGCGCCAACCCTCGTGCTGAAACAGCGCCACAGAGCCGACTACAATAATTTGCGCGCCCCCTAGCTTCCGCGCCGTCCGCATCACGCATTCAATAAGCGGCATCCCCGCAAGCAGGTGCAACGCTTTCGGAGTAGGAGACTTCATTCGAGTGCCCTTGCCACCCGCTAAGATCACAACTGAAACCATATCTCCTACCTCTGACAGCGCTTTATACCTAAGCCATTACTTCAATATTTTCGACACAACACCAGAGCCAACGGTATGACCGCCCTCACGAATCGCAAAACGCAGCCCCTCATCCATCGCTATTGGCGACAAAAGCTCCACCTTCATGCGCACGTTATCCCCTGGCATAACCATCTCTACACCTTCTGGAAGTGTAACCGTTCCAGTTACGTCCGTTGTACGGAAGTAAAACTGAGGCCGGTAATTCGTAAAGAACGGCGTATGGCGCCCTCCTTCTTCCTTCGTCAATATATACACCTCAGCTTCAAAAGTTTGGTGAGGCGTAATCGACCCAGTAGCAGCCAAAACCTGACCGCGCTCCACATCTTCCTTCTTT
>JAISRQ010000030.1 GCA_031273545.1 Holosporales bacterium | reverse complement strand
CGCCCCAACTCCAAAAGCAACCGCTGAAAGTCATCCAAAAGCAACATCGTGCGAGAACACTACTCCGCCGCGGCAGGGCTGCTTTCAGGGACGGCCACTTCCGGAACGGCAACTCCTTTACTCACGACACGCCGATTTAGCTGAGCAATACGTGCAGACTTCCCTGTCCTTTGACGTAAGTAATACAGCTTCGCACGACGCACCCTACCTTGACGCACAAGTTCTATCGTAATGTTTGGCGAATACAGAGCAAATACCCGCTCTACACCCTCACCATAAGAGATTTTGCGAACCCGAAAGGAAGAATTTAATCCGCGGTTCTTGCGTCCAATCACGACACCTTCAAACGCCTGGACACGCTCTTTGTCTCCTTCGACAACCTTTACGTGAACCTTTACGGTATCTCCAGCTTTAAAATCTGGATAAACTTTCCCCGCGGATAACTTCGCTACTTGTTCTTGTTCAATTTGTTGTAGTAAATTCATATACACTCCTGGCACTGTTTTTTCTTTTTTTATTAAAGCGCACCACTTAAAATTACGAATTGCATATTTCGATTCAAGGTTCGTTACAGGTAAAGCCACCAATTAGGACAACTCCTTATCAGCGCTATTTCCTTATTCAAGGATTTTATCCTCCCTGCGTCCCGTTCCTTTTCCTCTCAAGATACAACTGCCATAAATCTGGGCGCCGCACTCTAGTTACGTTTTCTGCTTGCTCTTTCTGCCATTCGGCTATTCTCTTGTGGTCACCTGACAGCAGTATCTCAGGCACGACCTTTTCTTGCCACCTATATGGTTTAGTATACTGAGGAAATTCGAGCAAATCTAGATCAAAACTTTCCTGGGCAATAGACGCGTTGTTGTGCATAATGTTTGGCAGCATTCGAATACATGCATCCAACACTGTGAGGGCTGCAATTTCTCCACCAGATAAAATGTAATCCCCTACGCTAACTTCCTTGAGGTTATTGTGCGTTTTCCAATGTTCTACCACGCGCTCGTCAATGCCTTCGTAGTGTCCGCACAATATGATGACGCCGTCGCTGGAAGCCAAATCCCGGACCATTGGCTGAGTTAGCGTGGCGCCGCGTGGGGTCATAAACAGGATTTGTGGCGTCCCTGCGAAGCGCTCTACAGCGGAGGAGAGTGCGCAGTGGACGATGTCTGGCTTGAGGATCATGCCTGCATTTGGACCATATGACGTGTCGTCAACTGTCCTGTGCTTGTCTGTTGCAAAATCCCTGATCTGAATAGTTGTCAATTCCCATATTCCTTTTTGAAGCCCCTTGCCGGCAAGCGAGCACGCAAGTGGTCCAGGAAACATTTCTGGGAATAAAGTAACAACGCTGGCTGTCCAAGGCATGAAATTAAAAAAAATGGGAAACTATGTGCCTACAGGATAGCAAATACGTTGGGTGATTGCTCTTAAAAATTAGACAACGGATACGCAGGTTCCTCCCCCCCAGGGGCTACGCATGAAAATTTTTTTATCAAAAAGAGAGTTTTTGTAAAAAGAGAATTCCTGTATTGTTTAGTTCTACCTCTTTTCTTATCCCTGGTACTTTATCTTTATTTTTGCGCTTGCTGTTATTCTTTTGAATCGCACAAATTTGAACCGCACTCAGGAGTAATTATTTGTCTGCATTCTGAGCCTTGACGTATTCAAGGCACATGCTATGACTTCTAAAAAATACGTGACTTCAAGTTTCGCGATAGAAGTACTGGGGCAGGTTAAGCGTTTTGGTGCCAAAGTCCCGATCCGTGGCACAGTCTCACATGTACATACGCAACAAGACAGCCTATCATCCAGCATACTAAGTGTAGCCCTCCAACCTTCTGATACCAAACGCCGTTAATAATGACCCAAACAATAGCCGGCAACATCACAAGTTGCGCCATTTTATAGAAGACACGGCTGGGACATTAATAACGGAGTTTTGTATGAGTTGTGTATTAATGGTAGCCTGCTACGTCACGAGTGCGCCAACAACAACATAAGTTGGCGCACACGAAGACACGACGCAATCAAAACAGGAAGATCGCACCACAGTTTCATCCTACGCGTGGCTCTGCAGTGATCGAAAGCATGTATTTTTCAAAACCGCCGCCCTCAATATATTCTCTTGCGAATTGGTGCCATTGAGCTCTTTCGCTTGCCCGCAAATATACGGTGGGGGTAAGCTTGCCGCCAGCGAAGAAAATCGGGGTAGTGTATTCAGCGACCCCGCTGTCCAAAAACTTCAAGAACATTTTTATAAACTCCGCATCCGTCTTGTTCAGGACCAAATCATAACCATAACCTTTAATCGTAACATAACAAATCCCAGGCTTTCGCTCGAACAGCCGATTGAAGGCCCCCTTGACTCTTTCTGGCACATCTATACCGCGCTCGTCATAAGCTTCCAGTATGCACCTATCCCTTTCGTAATCGTTCTTCCATCCATGATTCCGTTCCGTATTGATGAAACGACAGCATGCAACCATGCGGGGGTTATCCAAAACGGTCAGAGTGGGGTCCGCTTTAATAGAAGCGATCAGGGCTTCGATGGCAGGTCTGCTGGCCGCCACTGATTTTAATTCATTCTCAGATAGATTCAAAAGAGATGGGGCATAGCGTTGTCTAGAATAGGCCCCGTCCGGCTCGGCAAGTCGAGCTCTCACCAGGTCGATACAATATTTATTACTATCTGTTGCACCATTCAAAACGGCTCGAACGCCTTCTAAGTTTTCTATTCGGACCTCTTCGTTCCCGAACATCGTCCCGTCGAATGACAAAACCGCTCCAATAAACATTCCGTATTTAATATTCCTTATCGTCAGCTTCATTAATTCCTCCAATTGCACATTTACTATATATTATTATTATAGTAGGTAGAGATAAAAAAAGTCAAGAGATATTTCGCATCAGGCCTACTCATGAAAATTAAAAAAACACAAGCAATTGGAATGTGTTGATTTCCGCCTATTTGTTGTGCGCCGCATAAAGGTATGAGAGAGAAACGTCTTTTTTTCGCGCTTCTACGGATATATCGGGACGCCTTTAGAGTACCTCGAAAAATTGTAAACGTTCGTTTGTCTAAAAAATTCGTAACCTTTTAGGGTGGATAAACTTAACGCGCCCTTAACCATTCTTTCGTATAATTACTATCATGGTTAGTATAGGTTTTTGAACTCAGGAAAATAGAATGCTTAGGAAAATTATAGTTGGAAGTTTTTGTATTTGGGGTTGTACTGGCGTGTTCGCTACGGACAATCTCGCTACAACGCCTGCCCCACAACAACAAGAAGGTTTGACACCAGAGGAGAAAGATGAGCTATCTCGAAATGGGACAAAGTTGTTTAACGCCATATGCTCTAATCAAGTAGGAGTAGTTAAAAAGCTTCTTGAGGCCCACAGGCGTGGAAAGTTTAAACTCGATATTAATTCCCCAATAGAAAATAGCGATCCACGGCCTCCATTGCACATTGCTGTGACACATGAGACACAAGAGGCGAGAGAGATCATAAATTTGTTAGTAACGTTGGGAGGAGCCAACGTAAACGTGGAACATGACGGCAGAACGCCAGCAGACGTTGCAGCTCGGCTCCGGTACGTAGACAATTACGAGAAGTTAATCGAACTAGGAGGAAAGATTCACGAACGTACACGTGTTATCGTGTACAATATGATGGATCGACCTTATTTTTGGTATAGAAGCGATCCTGGTGACCCTAAGTGTATACAGCTAGAGGAATTGGTCAAAAAAACGGAGTCTATAGATAAATCTGTGACCGCAGCTGGCTTACCTTTAAAGGAAGATGAACTATATCGGAATGCAGAAGAGCAATTACAGAATGAAGAAAAGTTGCTTTACGCCATACGCTCATGTCAGGTAGATAGAGTAAAAGAGCTCTTTCAAACACGTGAAGGGAAGCAGTTTAAACTCGACATTAATGCTCCAATAGGAGAATTTTTTCAACGTCCAGCCTTGCACCACGCAGTGTTGACGTGGGGGAAAGAAGAAAAAGATAAAATAGAGATCATAAAATCGTTAGTAAGCGCAGGTGGCGCTGATGTAAACGTGATACATGATGGCAAGACTCCAGCGGACGTTGCAGCTACTCCTGTATTGGTTAACACTTACAATAAGTTGAAGAAACTGGGAGGGAAGATTCACAAAAGCACACGTGATATTGTAAATAAGATGGCAGGACAGCCTTGGGTGGATAAAAAACAAGCTGATAACTATGCACTGCTAAGGAAGTTGGTCCAAGAAA
Source organism: Holosporales bacterium (assembly GCA_031273545.1). Lineage (GTDB taxonomy): Bacteria > Pseudomonadota > Alphaproteobacteria > BNTO01 > BNTO01 > JAIRNK01. Next base: position 6,661 of record JAISRQ010000030.1, on the reverse strand, counting down.
CTGCGTTGATGGATTAGCCTGCTATTGCTTCCAAGAAAAACTCAGCATACGCCGAAGTCCCCCAAAAATTGCGGACCAGAAACTGAAAGATAGTTTGTTCTCTCAAAAAGTCCGTAGTATTTTGGGAGGACAACGTGTTGTCAAAGATTGCAGCTTCCTAGCATAGACGATGACATTGCAAGAAAAAAATATTGAATACGTGTAGTGTTAAGTTTTTATAACCTGTGAAGGTAGTATAGTTTAAATATGTATCCCTTTTGTGCTTAATACTTAGAATGTATCCTTCAAAAAAATATATAATGGTTGTTCTTCTTACTGTTTGTAATGCTTATGCTGACGAGAGCATCACTGATATTTATCAGCAAAATCAAAATCAGTTTGTATCCAGTGAGGCGGAAAATTTTGTAAGAGCGCAAACTGGCGAAGTATATCTCGTCGTTGGGGATAGTGGCACGTGGAGATTCAATGAAAACTATTGGTTCTTCTTTGACAAGATGCGTGTCCCGTCTAATCGTGGGGTAGTCACAGATGTTGAAAACGTGGATGCGTGGGAAGAATTATCATCAAAATTTCCCGACACGTTTAGCATGATTTTCGATGATTTCAGAATACTAACAAACTCAGCAAACCAAAAATCAATAATTGGTCATTGTATTAAGTTGCTGAAACCAGGCGGAGTTATTATTGGACAGAATCTTTTTGGGCTTTTATTTGAATTCGATGATGATGACGTCGACAATATATTCAGAACATGTGAAATCTACAGAATAAAGGATACTCATGAACTCGTTAAACGTATTCCATGGGGAACAGGATCTGCAGATAGCCTCATTTTTTCCTGCGAGACACACATAAAATATGTTGCGTCACTCATAAATAAGGAAAGGGCGCGAAATAAGGAAAGTCCCCAAAATGTCCAACCTAAGCCTGAACCCGTTGTTGAGCAACTCTTTGAAGGCAAATCGGCTGGGGAGCTAATATGCAGTACGTTATCAGAAAAGGAACAAGATTCTATCCTTAAGGCCTTGTACTTTATTGAACACTGTCGCCCAAACAACAGAATATTCAACGAACGGGGTGGATTAGCTCCCTTTAATAAAAAGGAGATCGCCATCTTTAACGAATTGGCTGGCACGAGTGAGTCAAGTGATTTAGACAAACTTCGTACGAAAGCAACAAGTGTAGTATCGGATGCTGTAAAGAATGCGGTGAAGTGTTTAAAAAACTACTGGAATATAGGTCAGATTACTCGGGGTCTAGAATCGTATTCTGCAGATGAAGTAAAGAAGTTAATTAAACAACGTAAAGTTGTCCTTCAAGAATACTTAGATGGACCAATGGAGGAGGATATTATAGATCCAACCCCTTACAAGGAGTGGTACGTCTTTATCAAAAAAACAAACGTCGTTGATAGTGAAGCTTAGCACTTCTAGTTAAAAATTGAACATTTACTTCGGATACATTCCCTCCTCAAATGATTGCGGATTTTGAAAACGACAAAATACTTGCTGTTCTTCAGTTTTCTTTGGCTACAACCATTAATACTTGAAGATGGGCGCCGGTGTCCCCAGTGACTGTAACCTCCGGTGTACTACAACATCATCGCATATAATAAAAAAAACGTAGAATACTTACGTCACTAATCTTTTAGTAACTAATAAACGACTATACTGGATATAGACATCTTTTATTTATAATTGGCATATGGCATGTATTCTTTTAAAAAATATATAATTGCTACTCTTTCTTCTGTTTGTAATATTTGTACTAGTAACAGTGCTACTAGTACTTTTTCGCAAAATCAAGAACAATTTGTGTCTAGTGAAACAGAAAAGTTTGTGAAGGACAAAGAGCTAACTGGCGAAGAAGTATATCTTGTCATTGGGGATCTTGGCACTTGGAGATTCAATGAAAACTATTGGTTATTCTTTGACTGTAGTAGTGTACCACCTGGCCGTGGGGTACGCGCATATGTTAAAAACTTGAATGCATGGAAAGAACTATCATCAAAATTTCCCAATAAGTTCAGCATGATTCTTGACGATTTTAAAATATTGCTAGAAGCAGAAGGAGAAAAGAAAGCAGTAATTGATCATTGTATTAATTTGCTGAAACCAGGAGGAGCTCTTATTGGAAAGAGTATTGTAGCGCTTTTGTTAGGCCTTAGTAATGATGAAATCGACAATATACTTAGTAAATGTAATGTTTTTACAATAGGGGACAGTAATGAGTTCATTGAGCGCATTCCATGGGGAACGGGAACTGCATATAGTCGGCAATTTGACTACTATGAGTTCATAAAATATCTTGCGTCAGTCATAAGTAAGGAAAGAAGTAAAAATGATGAAACGAGCATAAATGAGGAAAGTAGCCAAGTGGGACCTCATCACGAATCTGCTGTGAGTCTAACATCTGAACACAAATCGGTTGAGCTAGTATGTAAAGTTGTATCGGGGAAGGACCAAGAGTCTATTCTTAAAATTTTTTCTTTTCTTGAAAGTTACCGCAATCGCAAGGATAAAGGGTTCCGTGTACAAAAAAAAATGTTTACTAAAGAGGAACTCGCGATTTTAACTGAAGCCGCCAAATTAAATGGCTTCGGTTATGACGACTACGACCCAAATAAACCACACGTTTTTTATAACGAAGTTTATTCAGAACTGATAAGTATGTTGCTGAATATTGTAAAAAAGGTCGTTCCGTATTTAAAACTGTCTTGGAATAGAGAGCAAATAACTCAGGACCTAAAATTGTTACATAAAAATGAAGTAAAACATCTAATAAAGCAACGCCTCGATTATAATGAGGCCACGCTAGAATACATCGATAATGGTATGCAAGGAGCTCCCCCAATAGATCCGACCCCACATGAGGAATGGTACGTCCTTGTTAAAAAAGCAGACGTCGTTGATAGTGAAACTTTAGCCTTTACACCTAAAGACTGAACATTTCCGACGATATCCTCCGCCCCCAAATGATTGCGGATTTTTGAAGCGATCAAACGCTTGCGATTCTGCGGATTTTTGTCCGTAATCTTTTGAAGCCTAGTTGGGTAGCATGTGGTGTTTTTGTGTAACCCTTCGTGCCACTCACTGTCGATTACTTTTTTAGCTCTTGTTAACCCTTTATAAATAACAAACGATTATACTGAAACAGGTGGTCTTTTTTTATTGAGAGATGTTCAGAATGTATTCTTTAAAAAAGCATATAGCGGTTATTAGCTTGGCTATTTGCAATATTTATGCGGATGGGAGTGCTACTAGTACTCCTCAGCAAAGTCAAAAACAGTTTGTATCTATCGATGCAGAAAATTTTGTGAAAGACAAAAATCGAACTGGCGAAGAAGTATACTTTGTCCTTGGTGATCAGGGCTCTTGGAGGTTCTGTGAAGACAATTGGTTCTTCCTTGACGGTCATTGTATCCCATCTGGCCGTGGAATATGTGCATATGCTACAGACTTGGATGCGTGGAAAGAATTACCATCAAAGTTGCCAGGTATGTTCAGCATTATCTTCGACGACTATGAAATATTAAGAAGATCAATAGAACCAATATTAACAATCAATGCCTGCATTAATTTGCTGAAATCAGGTGGTGCTATTATTGGAAAACGTCTTTTTAGTCTTTTAGAAGGGTTAAGTAGCAAGGATATAGATGACCTGTTTAATAAATGTGAAATTTACATGATCAATGACAGCAATAACTTTGTTGAACGCGTGCCATGGGGAATAGGAGGTATGAGTGGGCGTATCTTTAGTAGTGAGGGTATAGAATATATAGCACTACTTATAAAAGAAGAAATGGCCCGAAAGAAAAAAATAAAAGCTCCTCAAATTGAAAGCCAATCTGCGGATAAGCAAACGTCTAAGTGCAAATCGGTTGGAGAACGGATATGCGAGGACTTATCACCAGAAGAGCAAGATATAATTCTCAAAGCTTCTTATCTTCTTGAAAATTACAACAGGGGCCGTTGTGAACCTATAAGCGATTATAGTAAAGATGAGATCGCTGTTCTAAAAGAATTGGCCAACAAGAGCAATAATCACGAGTCTTCATTGCAAGAGAAGGCAACTGATGTCGTAATAAACGCAGTAAAGAAGGCTGTTCCGTGTTTAAAAAAATATTGGAGAAAAGAAAAGATAACCCAAGGACTAAAACCGTGTTCGCCTGATGAAGTGAAGGGTTTAATGAAACTATACTACGATTTTTTAGTCGCCGCTTGTGAATGCGACGGTGAAGAACCTCCAGAAGAGCCAACTCAAAACAAAGGGTGGTACGTATTTATCAAAAAATAAACATATACCCGGGTCCCCAAAGATTGCGGAGCAGAAAATGAAAAGTTATAAGCGTTTGACTGGCATGGAAACCAACAATCATTTGGGGAGTGGGATACCTGGGGTCTCCAAAGATTACAGGGGAGAATATGAAAAGTTATAAGCGTTTGACTGGTATGGAAACCAATAATCATTTGGGGAGTGGGATACCGGGGCCTCCAAAGATTGTGGACTATTAAAACGATAAAATACTTGTTGTTCTTCAGTTTTTTGTCCACAATTATTAGGAATCCCGGGACATTCAGAAATCTGGTCTTTTAACATTCATGAAATCAAGAGAATTATTACAAAAAAGTTTAGGAATTGAACAAGATGTTGATATACAAGTATCTGGCATATCGATAGATTCACGAACAACGGAACCGGGAAATGTATTTGTGGCAATCCCTTCCGCGATAGACCATACAACAGAAGCAATCGCCAAAGGAGCAGCGTTGATTATACATGAAGGGGAGGCTCTGCAAAATTCAGAGAATGCGCAGATTCCGCCTGAAATATCATCGTCTCCAGAACTCGCCCCCTCCTTCGTCGCAGTAAACAATGCCCGCCTTGTTGCAGCCAAACTCTGCCAGCATTTCTATACTCCGATCCCGGAAAAGCTGCTCGCCGTAACAGGAACAAATGGAAAAAGCTCCACAGTAATGATGGCAAGCCAGATACTAAGCCTGCTAAAGATTCCGTCCGCTAGCTTGGGCACATTGGGAGTTAACATTCCAGACATCCAATCTTTTCCCGACTTAGCAAACATTGATGCCCCGCCCTTAACCACGTACGACCCTGTAAACTTACATAAAATCCTACAAAGGCTCGCGCATTCAAACATAAGCTGTGCCGCCATAGAAGCTACAAGCCATGGCCTGGATCAACGCAGGCTAGACGGCTTGCAGTTTGATGCTGTGGCGTTAACGAATGTGACTCAAGATCATCTCGATTATCATCACACAATGGACGCCTATTTAGCTGCCAAACTGCGCCTATTTAGCGATTTAACAAAAAAATCATCTTCCGCAATTTTAAACGAAACCAGTCCAACGCTCTTTTTCGACATGTGCCTAAGTAAAATGTTAAATGTTATTACATATGGAATTAATCCTTCTTCAAATCTTTTTGTATCCAATAAAAAATCTTTTTCTGGTACACTACGCTTTGACTTACGTATATACGGCCAAACATTTCAAAATGTCGTCTACAATGGCATCGGTTCATTCCAAATCGAAAATTTATTATGTGCAATTGGCTTAATCCTTGGTGCCTACCCGAACCTGCCCCTCGACGACATTGTAGCTACCATCCCGCACATATCCCCAGTCCCTGGGCGCATGGAACTTGTTGGGCGCCATAATAACGCGGACATTTACGTAGATTTTTGTCACACTCCAGACGCTTTATATAAGGTGTTGTCGGAGTTAAACAAAGTTCCTCACAACTCATTAATAGTTGTATTCGGCTGTGGCGGCGACAGAGACAAAACCAAACGCCCCCAAATGGGCGCAATTGCAGACAAGCTTGCGTCGCGTGTTATTGTAACAGACGACAATCCAAGATTCGAAGACCCAGCTTCTATTCGCCAAGACATATTAAGCGGGATTTCAAACTTGAGTAAAACATCAGAAATCCCCGACAGGAAGGCAGCAATATCTCAGGCCATTGCAGATCTAGGCAAAGGAGATATACTGTTAGTAGCTGGGCGTGGTCATGAGTTATATCAAAAAACTAGGGAAAAATGCATCCCGTTTAGCGATAAAAAATATGTAGAAGAAGTTATAGAATGGATGAAAATATGTCGAAAGTAGAATTTGACCAGAATACACAAAACACAAATATAACCGCCGAAGAGGAGTCGGAAGAGGCATGCGACAACGCTTGGACCTTTGACGACGTAGTCTCTGCGCTGCGCTTTATTGCTGTGCCGACGAACATTCCCATTACAGGGTTTTCCATCGATTCGAGGACTATTATCCCAGGGCAAGCGTTTATCGCATTGAAAGGTGAACGCGTAGATGGACATGATTTTGTGTCGCAAGCTTATGAGCGAGGTGCAGCCATGGCCATCGTACAGGACCCTGACCTTCCGTCATTGAGTGCGCGCAGCTATTTGTGTGTGCCAAACACGAAAACGGCGTTGATGGACTTGGCCCAGTATGCGCGCGCGAGAACATGCGCAACAGTGGTCGGCGTGTCTGGTAGCGTTGGAAAGACTACTGTGCGCACATGGATTGCGGAATTGCTTTCTTCTGCTGGGGACACTGTCTCAACTCAAAGAAATTTTAATGGACAAATAGGACTCCCGTTGAGCATGACTCAGCTTGGGCCTCAAACCAATTTT
>JAISRQ010000010.1 GCA_031273545.1 Holosporales bacterium | reverse complement strand
TTGCATCACAGACTTGCGCAGCTTCGGAAAAACCTCCCTATACGCAGCCAGCCCATCCTCCCCAGCAAATAGCGCTCCGGCTGGGTCGAACAGCACCTCCTGCGCCAACTGCTCCCCCTCCTTCACATACGGCGGGTTGCACAGCACTACGTCAAAGCCCTCCTCGACCGCATCATTCCAATTGCTTAGCACAAACCTAGCCCGCGCCTCCAAACCTAAGCGCTGCGCATTCTTCGCTGCAACAGCGAGTGCCGCAGGGCTATTGTCCACCCCGACCCCCTTGGCATTCGGATATTCGCTCAGGCACGTAAGCAGCAAACACCCCGTTCCTGTGCCTAAATCCAAAAAAGAAAGTGGCGCCGCCTTGTCCGTGTATAGATTTAGTACTGTTTCAATAAAAAGTTCACTTTCAGGACGAGGGTCGAGGGTATCACATGTTGTGTAAAATGTATGATCCCAAAAGTTTGCCTCGCCAATAATTTTTGTAAGGGGCTCATGTGCTGCTCTTCGCAAAACCAGAGCCTCAAGGGTGTTAACTTTTGACTCCAAAATTGCTTGGTCCCCTAATACAACGTCCTCATACGAACAGCCAAGAACATGCGCCACCATCATGCGCAGCTCTTTCCATGGGCGCTCCACCCCTGCGCGCATTAATTCGCCGGCATATAACTCTAGTTGACTTTTTGGCACATCCCCTTCGCTTTATTGCTCTCGCTATCTCGTCCAGTCATTCTCTAACTCTCGCGTCCCCGCCTCATCAGAACACTCCTGCATGCTTATATCCAATCCCTAAATGATTGCAGGTTTTAGGGACACTCAAACGCTTACGATTCTTCGTGTTCTGGCTCGCAATCTTTTTGGGCCCCCGGTATATTTGCGCGGACAAATCAGATTACGTCTTCTCATACTACCCCTTTATCAACTTATCCAACTCATAAGGTTGGCAAAAACCCAACGACACCGGGTTGCGCGGCTCAATATTGTTAATGTTCCAGTGACTCCGATTGCGAATCGACTGAACTGTATTCCGCGTCGTTCCTATAAAATTACAAATCTGCGCATCAGACAAATTCGGGTAGTACCGGATTAACCACAATATTGCACTAGGCTTATCCTTTCGTTTCAGGACAGGCGTGTATTTTGCCTTGTTTGATTTGATCATGTTGTCTATATCAAGTGCTGGCCTGATCTGTAGTCGCGCGGCAGAGTTTTTCTCGCAGCGTGTAATCTCTTCGTGAGTTAATTGCGACGAAGCAATCGGGTCGAAGCCCGTCATATTGTCCGCCTCGCCATCCGCCATCGCCTCTATCTCTAATATGTGCAACCCACAGAAATCGGCAATTTGTTCGAATGTTAGGCTTGTATTGTCAATTAACCAAATTGCTGTGGCCTTAGGCATTAATGGCTGAGTCATTCTTGTATCACTTTTAAACTACTGACGCTTATTTTTCCCATAGCTGAGAATTGTTTTCAATAGTGTTGATAGGAACGTTGCCCTTTTTTTCCATAACTATGATTTGCGTTGCGAATAGGATAGCGTGTACAATAAAAATAGAATGTAGTTAATGGAAATAGAGTAGAAATTATGATGAAAAAATTAAATATTCCGAGGTCATCAAATATGACAGGCCATAATTTAGAGAGCTGCAAGCGTTTGCCTTTTTCAAAAGCCCCGAACATTTCGGAGCGTGGGGGACTACGTCCTTGCAGTAGCGCCATTTGCCTGGTGTTGTCCTGTCTTTTGACAGGAATAGCGAATGCGCAAGATATCGTTGCAGTGCAAGATCAAAATCCCCAGGATGTGCAACAAGAAGTCGCTGAAGATAACAATATAAATATTGAAATCGATACCACTATTGCAGCAAATTGTTTCTGGAAAATGTATGAGAAAAAAAATGCAGCGGTGCAGTATGAACTTGGGAATCACTTTCGTCGCGAGTTTTCTAATAAAGGGGACGTAGCTGCTGCGCATTTTTTCAAGCTCGCCGCCGATCAAGAACACACGGAAGCGCAAATGGAGTATGGGTTGTGCCTCTTGAATGGAAGAGGTGTCAACATCAACGCAGCCGAGGCTGTGAAATATTTAAAAGCTGCTGCAGATAAAGGAAACGCGTATGCGCAGGAGGATTACGCGTATTGCTTAGAACGAGGAATAGGTGTGACTGTTAATTTGAATTTAGCTAAAGATTATTACGCAAAGGCCGCAGCCCAGGAATTTCCGTATTCAATAAGAGCTCACAGGCGAGTATTTGATAGAATTGAAGCATTGAAAAAGAAGGCCAAAGAGGACTTGCAGGCTGCACAATCTGATGAGACGAATATCGGTTGCGAAGTCTGGTGAGCCGAAACTTGAGAAGACGAGTTCCTATCGCTAGATAGGCGAAAAGTCCCCCTAAAGGAAGCAACTAACACAAATCTGGGGCGCCCAACGCGCCCCTAAGTAACGCGCCCCCGTGATCCCCTCTCCCCGAAAAGACTACGGACTGTTAAGCGAACCAAACGCTTTCCAGTATAAATATGGAATACCACGAAGTAACTTTCAAGGATAGCGAACAATAACGCGAATATTCGCAAGCATTCGGATAGTGAAGATATGCGGACAATTACACCGAATAAACGAACACTCCCCCCAGGGGGCAAGGCCCTCTGAAGGGGTGCAGGGAAACACCAATGGTCATCCACCCACTCCCCAAATGATTACGGTTTTTTCAGGAGGTCAAACGCTTACAATTATTCATTTTCTGGCCCGCAATCTTTGGGGGCCCTATACGGCCGGCTTAAATCAGCCGACCTTTTTCTTTCGTGAGGGTTAATCACCTGAAGAGGAATCAACAGGCGGTCGTTTTCCTAATTTACTAAAAACCCCTTTGACTTTATTTCCCACATTTGCGAATCCTGTTGCTAAACGCTCAAGTTTCCCTTGTGCTGGTGGAGTTGTATCCGCCCCTAGCGGTGGCACAAATGGACCGGAGATGTCAAAATCATCCTCATTCGAAATTGTATCCAGCCTTAGCGGTGGCACCAATGCACCGGAGGTGTGAAGTGGATCATCCTCACCCGAATACTCAGAATCGAAGTGCTTCCCCGAATGACCACTAGCAACACCTACGCTTGGCAGCGGTGAAACGAAGGGTCCCGATTCATCAGAAGAGGAGTCCGAACGCGGTGAAACAGCCAAGACACGTGGCACTACCGATGTAGTAGATCCTGAACGCCGCCCCGAAAGCCGACGCCTACCACTAGCAACATTGAGCGAAACATCAGCTGAGTCTTCCGGTACTTGTCGTCGTACTTGCGACAACGGTGCCGGGCGTACTGCTGTCGGCGGTGTCAGTTCCACTGTCGGCAACGGTGCCGGGCGTACTGCTGCTGGCGGTGTCAGTTCCACTGTCGGCTGAGGTGCCGGCTGTTCTACTGGAAATAACGGAACTGCTTCTGGCGGCGGTGTCGATTCCACTGTCGACTGAAGTGCCGGGCTCGGTGCTGGCTGTTCTACTGGAAATAACGGAACTGCTTCCGACGGCGATGCCGGGCTTTGTGACTGCGACGTATTCACTTGCGGAGAAACTTTCGCTGTTTTATTCCCTGCTGGGTTCAACTCCCGAAGTAGTGCATCAAACGCTGTTCCGTTTCCTGTAGAGCATACCTCTGGCGCAACTGGTGTCGTTCCCCCGGAAGGATTCTGTTCTTCTATCTGTCCGCTTGGCCTTCTAAATCCTGTTGCAATATTTGTTTTTTGCTTTTGCGTGGGCGCTGCCTTTGCCTCAGGCTTTGTAGAATTACTCCCTCTGGATACAAGTAGGCGAGGGACGAACGTACCTGCCGGAGGAGTGAACATACTTCGTGTGAAACTAGATCGGCTTCCTATACCTGTGGCCAACCTGGGTGGCACGGACCCTTTACTCGCTTCCTCTGCAGGCGAGTCAAGTTTAACAGCTCCTCTTGCGGACTCCATTACGCTATTTTCGAGATCCGTAACCAAAACCTGTAAACGCTCCTGAACCCCATTTTTCCGAGCGGGAATCGACTGAATTGCCACCAATGCTGAATGCTGTGCTGTTAAATTGCTCTTCCTACAATTTAAAGTCCCCTGCAGAGCGCACAGGGTGTCAAATAGATTTCCTTTGTGTGTCTTTTCGATTTCTACGTTGATAATACGGAAATCTTTGCATATAGGATCGTCATCAAACAATACCAAACCTACCGCCCTTGAGAGTACATCCTCTGATTGAGCCTTCATCTCCCTAATGTTATTATCTAGTGTATCTAACCTTGTTTGATATTCAGCTTGGTCTTCTAATAAGCCCACCCTTATTTTAGTATTAATAGTGTCACGATTCTGAACGAATGAATGGTACTTGTTTGCTTTGTCCCTAAACTCCTCCCTCAATTTTCTGTAGGAATCACGTGTTTTTTCCAAAAAATGCGGTTCATGAGGAAGAGCATTTAGTTTAAGTAATTCAGTATCCAGAGACTGGATACGATCACTCGTTTTACTAATGAAACCCTCCAATACCCCTATATTCCGTTCTATTTCCTCGATTTGCGTATCTAATGCAGCTATCTCTCGTTCTATGTTTTCTTCGGTAGGACAACCTCTGATCCCGAAGCTGTTTCCTAGGGTCTGTTCTTCAACTTCTAACTCAACTAAGCTATGCAAAACACCATAAATCTCTGAAGCCGAAACGTTTTGGGAACACAACCTACCGCTTTGATACGAGATTTCATCAATAGCTTTTACCTTATCCAGCCAACAATCCAAAGAGCTCTTGTTTCGTATGTTTTCCTCCGTGTAAAACGTAGGTTCAAGTTTCGCATTGGAAAAGTTGATAAAAGATCTTGCTGCACTTTGGGCATCAACATCCAATGAGATCAGACTAAAGTTTAAGCGATTGAAATAATCATCAGAAATTACCTGTACGCTTTTCCTCCCTTGGATAAAATCGGTAAAATCTTTGAAAAGTTTACAAGCAGAACGTTGATCATCCAAGGGGTTATTGCGCACGTAGGCAAACCTCAAAAAATTTAATATATGTTCAGGCTTCTCCGGATCCTGTCTCTTAAAATACCCACTACTCTTATCAAAGGACGCATCCAACTTTCTCTTTACATTATCCAGGACGGACTTAACATTCCTGTCCTCTAATTCACTTGTTATCAATTCATATTTATCATTTTTCCATGCTGCAAATGCTGTACTACCCAATACGTCCATACTAAGACACTGCGTCCTCTTGTCTACCTGGACAAGCTTTCCTATTTTGTAGATATCTCCCAAAACCTTTAATAAACGCTCTGGGATGTCTGAATGACCACATGACGCCACTACACTAAAGGCACGTTGTAGTACGACAACAGCCCCAAAGGCAGAATCCCCGCATGATTTTATCGCGTTTTCTGCAGTACTTAAGTTAAAACGGGAGTCATCCCCAGATACCATGGCGGATACGGCCCAAAAATTAAGATTGAGTCCATCCATCTCTTCATTATATTTTTTGTAAATATCCTGAAAATAATTCGAAAGCTGTTCTGGAGACGCATAGCTAAAAGACTGCTGTGATTGCGCTAACCGCGCAGAAGACCCGTAGGGCGAAGCAGATTGGGAAGTACTATTTCCCTGCGCCTGCACTCCCGTAGGAGCGACTCCTCTCTGAGATGCCTCCATAAACGACGCCTGAATTCCAAAAAAGCATGCGCAGTTCAACGCAGCTAACACTTTATTAAATAATTTCATAAAAATCTCCTTTATAACGTTTAGTTTAACGTATCACATATGTGAGTAGTTTTTCAACATCGTTTACAAGATGCTATTCTTCCCCTTCTTTTGCTGTAAGCGCTGGTACGGTCGCTGGCGCTGTTACTTCCTTCGGTGTGGCTGCTAACGTCGGGGCGACAACTAGAGATTTTGCATGTCTAGCTTGAGCCAACAACTTAGCTAACCCATCACGATTTTTCTTTATCGTAAGCGTTTGTGTCGCCAGAGGCGCAGTCACTTCCTTCGGTGTAGCCGCTGGTGCAACAACTTCGACATCGACTACCCCCGTTCTGGCTTGAGCCAATAACTTAATAAGCCCTTCACGGTTCTTTTTTACCCTTTCTCCATTTCCTTTCGTTGTAAGCGTTGGCATTTCCGCTGGAGGGATTACTGGAACAGTGCCTACACCTGATGTGCCTGTAGGAGAAAAAACTCCCGCTCTTGCAGACTCACTCCCCAAATGTTTGAGGATGTCTGAGCCAATCAAACGTTCACGATTATTCAAACTTTTGCATCCATTCATTAAGCCTCCCGGAAGAGTCTTAGGTTTGCTTTGAGCCAATAAACGAATCAACCCTTCACGATTCCTCTTGATTCTTGCTTCATCTTTACCTGCTGTAAGCGCTGGCACTTCGACTGATGCAACTGTAGCAACTGGCGTAGTCACCGGCGCGGATTCTGTTGCCATCGCTCCAGGTTCATCAAACGATGACGACTGCCCCTCACAAAAGCACGCGCAACTTAGCGCAATCAACCCTTTGCTAAACAACTTCACGATGCCCCCTGTGTTCATAAACTTAGTCAATACATTATATATACCATTTAAATGGCCCCTTCTGCAAGTATATCCAAAGTATACGACGCACAGAGACTTATTTAGATAATTTTTTTACATCACTCCAGCTCCTCCAGTTCATCTTGTTCATCTTTTGCTTTGGTAATCCTTAATATGGCGTTAGACACTTTGAGGGCCAAACAACAGATCGGACTCTTCACCAACGATTCGAGACTACGCAAGTGCTCATCCAAACGCAGTGCGCCGCGCCAGCAAGTTTCCTGTTTTATGACGATGCGGTTTATCTCGTCGTAAGCCTCAGGCAAGCCTTGAATCATTTTGTTAAAAACACAGTTTTGAACTTTACGACCGTCCATCGCTAATGCTGGGGGGTTGCCGTGTTTTATCTCGTAATCCAACATTCGCCAAAATATTAACGACTCGTTCAAGACATTATATCTACGGTAAAAGTTCAATATGCGTGCGTCTAGCCTATCCCAATCATCTTTGGACGAGACGGGAAAAGCAAAGCACTCGTCCATTTCAGCGAGCAATGCATCGTATTTTGCCCGTGTATGACCCAGCATCTCGTCCGAAAAATATGGGAACCGAACAAACCCGTTCAACATTGCACGAAGATGACGATTGTACATGTTGTGGTCCGCAGGAGAATCTGTGGTAGTTCGTGTATATTCGGAAGATCTTATTTGGAGGCGTGCTTCGTCGAATATATCAGGTCGAGTCCAATTTGCAGATTGCATTCCCGCGTCAAATACTGAGAATTGACTTACTAAGAATAATTTTGTGCACTTCATAACACGCTCCTCGCTTCCTGCATTTCTGCAGTTTTAGCTTCTCAACGACGCAACACTATGCTGCCTCCTAATGCAATTGTCGCATGGTTCCCTTTAATAGAGAGTAAATATCTGCTAAAAGAATACTGGCGTTTGGCGCGACTCTAAATATATATTCGAGGAAAAAAATAAGTAACCATTCCAAGACGCTGCCCAAAAGTTATGCGACTTTTGAAGGGCTAAATCTTTTTCCCAAGCAAGATCAAAGCGTATCCCCACCTTCGATTGGGCTATAGCCGAGGGCGGACCTTTTTTCATTAACAGTCAGAAAAGACGCAGACTGTATTGTGCTCCATATGTAATCCCGCTTGGCAGAAATCGCTGCAATCGCATCAGAATCATACCCTATGCGCAAATTTGGGGAAAAATGTGGAGCAAGCCAACGGTTTAATTCCGCCACGAAATGGTCCAGCATGGGGATCAGCGTGTCCTCCCAAAAATTAAGGCGCGCCTCCTTGTAATTTGAAAATGTAGCATCCTCAGTTATTCCAACCAAAATTGGCGGGACTCCGAACGCTTGCGAAATTTCACGGGCGGAAATGTTCTTTCCCGCGGTAAAGTCCAAATCTTTAGGGGACAGGCCCATTTCCTTCCAGTCGCAGTTGCCTTCGAGGACCATGATCCTCCCGGCATTTTCCGTGCCTTCGTACAGGGCAGCCAAGTCACTCCGGAGCGAGTCCCGCTGTTCATGGGTAAGCGTTTGTCCACTTGCTGATGGCTTGACGAGCAAAGCACCTGATGGGCGCCCGCCGTTTTGCAATATGGATAAGTTGTGCTCGCCAACGGCATTGTGCTGGTCAATTGCGCGGGCGGCGGCTTCGATTGGGCTCATGCCGTACCAGTCGTTCAAGGGGTGGAATGTCTTAATTTGCAAGATTTGAGATTGCCCAGATGTGGCGTCAAACGGAAAAATGTGACGGTTTGAGCCCATTTTGTATTCGAACCCGGATTGCTGGCCATCAGCATCAATTAATACGCTGACTCTGTCGGACCGCAGCACGCGCAGGCTTAGAGGAGACGTCGACATGTGTATGAAGACGTTGCCTGACAGGAGGAGCTGGCTGAAGACATCTTCGATAAATGAGCTGCTTGATTGCCTGGAGTTTGGCGATCTCAACAGGTCAAGTAAGCAGTGTGATTCGAGCTCAAATTCGCTTTCGTTCCTTTTCTCGTATATTAGCCAGTGCACATTAGAAAGACTTTTGGCAATTAGGTTGACGCAGCGAAAAACGATGACGTTTTGCGAATAGCCAGAATAGGCGAGGGATTCATAGTTGCGTGGCGTCCAGACTGGCTTACCGACAATTTTGCATGCGGCAAAGTTGGTTTCTTGTGTGATGTTGATGTGCCCGCTTGTGGAGTTGGTAGGACCGCTTTGAGGGCGGTGGCGAGAGGCTGAGCTGGCGCGCCCGGAGGAATGGGCAGAGCCGGAGGAGTGAGCGGATGAAGTTGGAGAGGCGGAAGCGTGAGCGGAGGCTGCGTTTACGCGAAATTTGAACGCAGAGGCAGTGCTGGCGCGAGGTTCCGTTGCGTCAAGATATGAGTCAATTGGTTGCTGGTCCACAACATTTGAGGACGACTCTGGTCTTAATAATGAGCCTCGGATGGCGCTTTTAATTGCGGCGATAGACTTTTGAATGCGTAACGACGACTCTGGTCTGGATGATGAGTCTTGGATGGCGCTTTTAATTGCGGCGATGGAATTTTGAATATTTAACATAGAAATTTCTCCTTTTTTACATGGGGTTAGAAAATATATACACTTAGAAGATTTTATATATGAATTAAGATGCTTGTAAAAATTCAAGACGCTTGTTGAAATTTCACACACGGCTCTGAGTTATGCCCACTCTACGAAAGATTACGAACTTTCTGGGCAAACAAATTTTTAGGACTTTTCAGATTTTGGTCCACAATTATCAGGGGACCCCGGTACATAGCGGAGAGGTTATAACAACCATCCCCCTACATGTTCAGTATCGCAAACAGTTACATAAAAAATCAAGGATAAAATTCAATGCAGAGATAGGCACGACATTGAAGCAGGGCAGGCTATGAAAAAATGCCAGACATACCCCCGCCCCACAAGACTGCGGACCAGAAAATAAAGTATCGTAAGCGTTTGACTGCCCCCAAAAAAACGCAACCTATTGGGCCCCCCGGTATGCCCCATGTTCAAAAAGATTACGAACTATTTATACCAACAAACGTTTGGTAGTCCCAAGTTTATAGTCCGTAATCTTTAGATGATCAGATCTCTAGAAAGGATCCGCAATTAGTGCTCTTATTCGCTGAATGCAGCGGAAAAATCCGCTAGCCTCGGTTCGCCATGTGATTCGGTCCCAAGTGAGTACAAATTGCTCACACCGCACAAAACCTCTAGCTCTGGCGACGCATCAGCACCTGCTGACCCGAACAGGAATGAAGGGTAGCGAGCCTGGCTATGTATCAATGCTTCCATAACTAAACTTGCAGCTCTATTGTTTGCTAATGGATCTATCGACCCTCGCGTGTGCAATCCTAGGAAAAATTTTGCATCAATATTACCTGCTTCAGCTTTACGTGCTAGGTAGCTCAGCGCTTCAGTCCTTAAAGCTACATCCCTTCTATCCAAGTATAAGCCTATGTCGGTAGATACGTCTTTTCCTAACCCATCTGCCTTTAATAACAAGGAAAAAGACTCACGTTTTTGTTCGTAAGGAAGTAAATAACTCAATAATACATTCGCCTCTGCCTTACAATTCCCTGTACGTACCTGTTCTTGTACAATCTCCTGTATATATTTTGCTCTCTCTTCATATCCCGAAGAAAACTTAATACAGCGAATATTTTGTCTAGCCCGTATACATCCTTGTTTTAGTGATTCCAATAACCAGTATACCCCATCCCTTATTTTTCCATCCGCGATGGCTGAGTCTTTTACTAAGAAAAGTCCCAGTTCAACCATTGCGTCTATATTGTCTGCTTTTGCTAATCTTTCTAGAGAACTTATCACTTTTTCTGATCCAGTCTGCAGCATTACTGAAGTCACCCAATTTGACATAATAGAGGGAAATGAAGCTAGTAAAATCTTGTCCATTTGTTCTGGGGAAGCATCCTCTACAAGGTGCTCAGCATTACAGGACAAAATCCGACCAGCATGCTTTATCTTGTATAGCCACTCGTCAGCTGACATCATTACCTGATTACTACTAATATCGAAATTCAATGCAGCAGGAGAATTATTGTCCTTCAACTTTTGAAAAAATGCAGAGAAACAACTATTAGTTTCAGCGCTACTATAAAAAGCTGCATTATTTAACACGTGTAGAGCAGAGCGATTTCCTCCTTTTGCAAGTTCCACAAACGACTTCATTAAGTTCACTTGCTCTTCTGGTGTAAGTCGTTCTATAAATTCAAGCAACGTATTAGTTTCTATTGGAATTTCTTTAGCAATAAAGCTTAATATCAACGTACTAAAAGACGCTCGAGTTTCTGGATGGCGTTTCATTCCGACCATATCCATTGCAGTTGTTAGCGCAAGCAACGCCTCAGACCTTCCCTCGTGTGCCAATTGTCTGAAGAATCTAGATATCCTTTTTAGAATGTGCGAATCAATCGCATCTTTAGATTCATGTGTAAAGATACTAGGCAATTTCCACAATTCGACACAAAGACGCAGTGCGTCAGCGTTGCCGGCGTGGGCAATGTTTAGTAACGAATCCAATACTTCATCTCGCTCTTTAGGCGTTCCCACGCGGCTGCGCAGTACTCCATACAAAACCCTAAGCAGGTTCGCGTCACCAGGCTTGGCAGACTTTGCTAATTCGCTTATGGGATGTCCGCACAACTTTGTTACATCCTCTACGGCTGGACGAGCATCCATCGCAGAAGCATCAACTTCTGTTGGACGAACATCCATAGCAGAGGCGTGAGTGTACCAACCGAGACAGCCCGCAATCGACGTCAACAGCATACTTGTTTTTGTACCTTTAATCATCCACTTGAACATATTTTTCCTCTTACAATTAACCCCCAATCATAGGGGGACCACATTAACCAACATGGTTCAATATCTTTATTATAGTGAATCTGTTTGAAAATTGGTACGACACAATGTTGCAACACGGGCACCTATCTCATTTTTGTGTCCAAGTTTTCAAGCAATTTCACTATAACGCGATAAAGGCATGCCACATCTACAATAGCTTACGAGTATACCCACTCCCCAAAAGATTGCGGACTTCTCGTACAAACAAACGCTTACGATTGTTCAATCTCCTGCCCGCCCGATCTTATCTCGTCCTACTTTACGTCCGCCCGGGGATCATCAAAGAATTCTCCAATTAGTGCTCTTTTTCGCTGAACGCAGCGGAAAAATCTGCTAGCCTCGGACGCCCGTTTGATTCGATCGCAAAAAAGTACAAGTCGGTAATACCACGCAAAACCTTTAGCTCTGGAGAATCAGCACCTAGTGACCCGAATTCGAGTGGAGGGTAGCTAGTCTGGCTATGCATCAGTGCTTCTATAACTAAACTTGCTGCTTCATTGCGTTTTGCTTGAACTTTCGAACCTCGCGTGTGCACACCTAGGAAATATTTCGCATCAAAACTACCGGCTTCCGCCCTACGTGTCAGGTAGTCTAGCACTTTAGTTTCGATATGTTTGTCTGTTCTATCAAAGTGGGTACCCACGTATATAGACACGTCTTTTCCTAACTTATCTGCTTCTAATAATAAACGAAAAGATTCCTCCTTTTGTTCTGTAGGGAGTAAACAACAAAGTAATACATTCGCCTCTGCCTTGCAATTTCCTGTACTTATCTGTTCTCGTAAAACATCCTGTATATACGCTGCTCTCTCGCTATATTTCTTAGAAAACTTAATATAACTGATACGTTCTCTAATTCGTATCTGTCCTTGTTTCAGTATTTCCAACAACAAATGTATCCCCTCCCTTACTTTTCCATCAGCTATTGGGGAGTATTTTACCAAGAAAAGCCCCAGTTCTGCCTTTGCGTCGGTATTGCCTACGTTTGCTAATCTTTCTAGTGCACTTATCACTTTTTCTGATTTAGTATGCATTATCGTGGTAATAATACCTGGCTCAGGCGAAAGTGTCGCCAATAGAATCTGTTCCATTTGTTCTGGGGACGCATCCTCTATAACGTGCTCAATACTACAGGAAGGAAATTGACCGGTGTGCTTGAAATTGTCTAGCCACTCGCTAGCTGATATCTTTTCCTCATTAATCAGATTATCTATTTTAGCAGAAGGAGAATTATTGTCCTTCAACTTTTGCAAAAATGCATAGAAACAACGACGAGTTTTCTCGCTACTAAAAGCAATTGCCGTTCTTAACGCATGTAGAGCCATGCAATTTCCTCCTTCTGCAAACTCCACTAACGACCTCATGAAATTCACTTGCTCTTCTGGTGTCAGTCGTTCTATGAATTCCATTAACCCCATAGTTTCCACGAAATTTCTTCTCGCAATTAAGCTTAATATCAACTTACGAAAAGACGCTCGCACTTCTGGATGGCGTCTCACTCCAACCACATCTCTTACTTTTTCTAGCGCAAGCAACGCCCCCGGATTTCCCTCGTCAGCTATTTGTCTGAAGAATTTAGATACTCTTTTTTGAATGTGCAAACCAGTCGCATCTTGAACTTCATTTGAAACATCATTAGACATTTGCCACAACTCAGCGCAACAACACAGCGCATTCCTGTCGCCTGCGTGGGCAGCGTTTATTAACGAATCCAATGATTTCTCTCGCTCTTCGGGCGTTCCCACCCCCTTGCGCAGTACCCCGAATAAAATTTGTAACAGGTTCGTGTCACCAGGCTTAGCAGACTTTGCTAATTCGCTGATGGGATGTCCGCACAACTTTGTTACATCCTCTATAGCTGGACGAGCATTCATAGTAGATGCATGAGCGTTCCAATCGAAACAGCTTGTAACTGACGCAAACAACATACTTGTTTTTGTTCCTTTAATTATCCACTTGAACATATTTTCCCTTTTCTATGGTTTATTCCCAATCGCTAGTCTACTCCTGTCTACGCCCCTTAATCAATGCATTAGGGCGATTTACAACAAAAGGTCACCGCGACTATACTCAAACGCGATCAAATACCGGATTTTAGTTGCAATCAAAAACTAAAGCGACTTCAATGGAACACTGATTTTTACAATCCTTGCTAAAATCCATGATTTAATCACGTTTAGGTAT
>JAISRQ010000107.1 GCA_031273545.1 Holosporales bacterium | reverse complement strand
CCGCATACCAAGGGTACTTCGAGTACCAAAAGCTATCCCTGCATTGGTGCGAGTCAATCGAATCTATTGTTACGCCAATGACTGGGGGCTTTCGTGATGAATGGTCATATGACGCAACTTCGAAGAGGCGAACGAGATCTGAACGTATTTCAGTCACAATGATTTCCTTTTTTATCTTTTAAGCTTTTCAATACCTGGTTCATTATAACCAAATATATTCACTCCCCAAGTGACTGCAGACCAGAAACTGGAGAATCCTAAACGTTTGTTCGGTTCAAAAAACCGTAATCTTTTGCGGAGAGTGGCGTGGTCCTTTTCAATGACGCACATGCACCTAACAACCCAAGCACCTATAACCCAAGGAGCGATTGCGCGAACAATTGTGCATCTAAAACATTTAAATCGTCCATTTGTTCTCCTACCCCAATTGCAACGACTGGAATTTTCGTTTTTTTATACAACCCAATTAGAAAGCCAGCCTTAGATGTTCCATCAAGCTTTGTTATAACCAGCCCTGTAACTGGAACAAAGCTTTTAAATAAATCCACTTGTAAGTAGGCGTTTTGCCCTGTTGTTCCGTCTATTACCAGCAAGCTCTGGTGCGGGGCAGTAGCATCCACTTTGGCAAGCACATTTGCGACTCGTCCCAGCTCCCTCATTAGAGACTCATTGTTCTGTAAGCGGCCTGCTGTGTCTAAAAATAAAACATCCGCGCGATTTCGCCTTGCCTGCTCAAATGCGTGATACGCGAGGGCTGCTGGGTCCACCCTTTCACGTTGCCCTGGGTAAGTCGTATACACTGGGACGTTAAGCCTTTCGCCCCACACGCAAAGTTGCTCTACCGCAGCTGCACGAAAGGTGTCGCATGCGGCCCACTCTACTGTAAGCCCTTGCGCCAGACACTGTTTCGTGAGCTTGGCGATCGAGGTGGTTTTGCCGCTGCCGTTAACGCCCGACACCAGTACAACATGCGTGGAGTCACCGCGTTCGACGTGAAATGGTTGTGATGCAGGAGTCAAGTTTTCTGTAATTAACTTTGCAATTTCTTGTAATGCAACATCGACGCTATTTAACCGTTGTTTTCTCAGAATATTACATATGTCTTCAGATGTCTCAATTCCAACATCGCCTTGGATCAAGCTATCAAAAATTTCGTCAATCTGAAGGGCTGCGCCTTTTTCTGCGAACGCTTTGCGTACAGTGTCGCCAATTAGTTGACGAGACTTTTTTAGCCCACTTTTTAATTTATCTAACCAAGCCATTATACCTACTCACCAAAAGATTATGGACTTTTTAGCCCAACAAACGCACGCGATTCTTCAATTTTTGATCCGCAATCATCGGGGACCCTACGTACACCTTCCCAAAGGATTTTGACTTATTCAATCCTGAAAAGCATATCATAATGAATTCTCTCGCTAATAATAGCAGAACATTTCATACAAAACGGTGCAGTTTCTTAACCCAATCCCCAAAAGATTGCGGGTTTGGGGGCAGGAAAATATAATCTTCTGTCCCGCAATCTTTGCTGAGTAGGGACGCCACCCCCTCCAAGTTTTCTACTTTCTCCAAGGTTTTTATCGGGGGTTGCCAAGATTTTTAGGAAATGAGACACTGTGTTCGTTGTTGATTTTAGGAAAACACGCCTTACAGCGTACGCCCACTCCCCAAATGATTACGGCTTTTTTAGGCGGAAACGCTTACGATTATTCATTTTTTTGCCCGCAATCTTTGGAGCCCCGGTATATCTGTTTTGTTGTGACATTTTATCAGTGAGACCTCGTTATGAATCATTCCATGAAAGTTATGTGTTCTTTTTTCCTTTTATTTAGCGCAAGGGGGGCTGTTTGTAGTGATTACGTTAAAATGACTGGTGGCGTTTGTTGTCTGTACACAGCTGGACGCGCTGTCTGCAAATATCAATGGCCTGAAGTTTTTCGCGATGTAGAATACGATAATCGCAGTACACTTCAAAAAATCCTATCTAATCCGTGGGTTACCAGTTTGACCCCCGTATTGATCGCGTTTAGTACAGTTTTTTCAGGAGTCGAGCCTTATGTGATATTTTCCGTATTGGCTATTGGCGGAACTCAGATGTTGTTTGATGCGTACAAAGTGGGGCGTAGGTGTTGTTGCAAAGCGCATGATAATAGCGAGGCAGATTACGACGGCGAAACATATTACGATAGCGGAGCGCATGATGGCGAAACGTATTATGATAGTGAGACGTATACTCTCTCCCCAGAAGATTGCGAACCTCTTGGGGAAACAAACGCTTACGATTCTTCAGTTTCTTGTTCGCAATCTTTGTGGCCCCTGGTTCGTTGTGATAGCAAATCATATTACAATAGCGAAATTCATGATGGTAGCAACGTACATCTAAATAGCGTCGTAATAGATGGTGGCGATGTACATCACGACAGCAATAGTAACGACGTATATCATGACAACGAAGCACACGGCGGTAGCGACGTACACCTCGAAACACATGGTGGAGTAGAAACTCACGATAGCCTTATTGAAGTGATGCAACTTGTTCAACGTCAGCAAGATATGGAGCATTTTGAGAATTTTTTAAATGATCATGAATCTATGTTCCCGCCCGACTTTCTCCAATTTTGGCATGAACATATGCTATGACCTTTAGTACTTTATACTCACTACCCAAATAGTTGCGTTTCTTTGGGGCTCCCGGGAGGCTGACCTACTCGAAAGACTGAATAAATTCGGCTTAGGAGTAGTACCACAAGACGAAGTTACTGGAATTTGGACTGTTTGCAGCAGAGGGTCCTGCAAGACGAGGATAAAGCAAGCCAGAAACGTTCAATTTCTTAGGGTTTACAGTGCACTGTAGCAAAATGTTGTCTTTTCGTAAAATGCCATACTGGATTGTACTGGATAACCAGGGACATTAATAACGCTTTTTGGTGTTATACGTACCGCCCAAGACAAGCACCGAACTGACGAACGGATAGTCTTTTTACGGCTAGATGAAAACTGGAAGGAACAATACGATTGATACAACTGTATCTCGTACCAGGATGGATATTGTAGGTTAAATTGAGCTAGAGACTACGAAAGTGGTAAAGGGCATAAGGGTAGTATACAGTAGTATTACAACTTCTGCTTTACCATTGTATAAAGTAAACCAGTATTCATATATTCAAGTGGGAAATTTTTTATTTGAACCACTATTTGATTACGAGATGTCGTTCCGTTGCTAGACTCAAAGCATAAAATCTTTGATTTTTTGAAAATAACTGCAGCTGAGATGGGCAAAAATACGAAAGAAATGTTTGAAAATTGTCGTGTTCTCGATTTTTCTGATAACGTTTGAATTGAAAAAGGGCACAAGAAGTGCATAAAAATAATGGTTAATTTGTTAAAAAAACGGTGCAGCATTACGTAAAGAATTCGTGCTAATACCAACCAATATACATGATGGTCTTATAAAATTTCGTCCAACAAGATATAAGGAAGGATTATTACTGCGACGTAGCTAGCAACGATAAAGCCGTGGTAGCTCTCCCTCCCACCAGATCAGAAAGAAATAGTGATGCGTTGAAACTTGTCCTCACATGCTGCACAGGCGTTGGAGCATATGAATTTCATCAGAGATTGAAAGCATTAGGCTGGCTATGATACCACTCGGCATTATAAGCAGGAGGATTTAGTACGGAAATGAGAAACTAGTACGAAGATAATGAATATACTTACTGAAAAATTTTTTAAAAGAATCGTTTTTCTCAAAAGCTAGATAGCCCTGTAACTTTTGGCTACAAATGCGCATGGCTTGCGATTCCAACTGAAAAAACAGAAGCAGATGCTCTCAAACAAATTGGCTAAGCAAATTGGCAAGCCGGGATATACGCTGCGTATGATGACTATTCAAAGTTTGTCTTTGTGACTTCGCCAATCCATGGCTGGACGTTTGTGGTTGGGCTACGGTTGTCCTCCTCGTTTTGTGGCTGGGACGAAAAAAGCATAAAGGCGACCTTAGAAAATTACCAAAGACTATCGGATATTTCGCAAATTTTTACTTTTTTGCAACACATAGGGTTTCCGATTCTCATACGTGGGCCGTTGTCAAAGATTGCAAAGTTGTTCGCTTTTTTATTTGCGGGGACGGCGAACTAACTTACAACTACGGAAAATTGACTCCTGATGAATTGGAGCTTGGTGTGGATAATCTTTGTTATGGTTGCCAATATGAGGAAGATTGGGACAGTGCGTAACTTGTCGATGAAGACAATGTACAGCAATTGTCCGAAAGGTGGACTGTCCCACAATTTAACTTCGAAAACGAGCCGAAAAGTCCTTCATTAGGAGTTGTACTGAAGTGTTAACCCAGGTCAAAACCGAACCAGTCAAATTTTGACCTTTTTGACAAATGAACAATTTCTAAAATTTGCACCCTAAAACGCACCCAATGGAGTAGTCTCGAAACTTGTACTTATTATCAGCAAACACTAGAGCTCTGCTCTTGACTGGCGCTGCATTACCAATCTTTGTAGACGCACAGACACTGTGTTCAAACGAATACTTGCTTCCAAACATGGCTTTTCCTTCAACGCTAATGAAAATATGTTGTGTCATAAAAAATCTAACACCCAGCCCAACAGAGCCGCAAAAAACAGTATTCAGCTTCGGTTCAATTTTTGGGAAATCGACGCCATCAACGGTTGCTGCTTCGTTTTTTTCATACAGAGTTATAATATTAATCACGCCGTCATTGGTGGATTTTGTCACAGAAACCTCCTGAAATTCAAATCTTTTAGCGTCAACACCACCACTCAGATAAACCATTACTTTTGGGGTAAAGTGGTAACCAACAATGATGTCCCCACCAAGATTATACTTAGCTTTGTAAGATTTATCTAATTTTATTTCGATCTCATCGAGAGCAATGCAGGGCTAAATCCTAGAAATAAAAAGGTAGCTATATTCACGTAAAATATTGTACATTCATGGAAGTATTTTATTGCAAACGGTTCGCAAATGTTGATTGAATGTTTAAAAATGGTAGA
>JAISRQ010000105.1 GCA_031273545.1 Holosporales bacterium | reverse complement strand
CTACCATTTTTAAACATTCAATCAACATTTGCGAACCGTTTGCAATAAAATACTTCCATGAATGTACAATATTTTACGTGAATATAGCTACCTTTTTATTTCTAGGATTTAGCCCTGCTAATAACTTTAGCTTATTTTAAAAAAACTTGCACTTGTTTTTCAATATCATGTATAAGTGTCAATGAATAAAACGTGATAAATGGAGAAGTGGGTATGAATTAATTTAAGAGAACCGCTTGCGCGAGTCGTCTAAAAATGCTTGCGGCATTTTTTTTAGGTGTTGTTTATTTTGCTAGGAGTATGTTATGGATTTTCAAAATTTTTTACAATCGAGCGTATTTAGTTTATTAACAGTTGGTGGTGGCGTTGCGTCAACAAATCCCGAAAGCTTAGACGATCGTATGGAGATACTTCGTCCTGAGGTTGCGGATGTCGTTGTAAAATTTGGTGACTTTTATGCTTGTAAAGCGTCCGATCGCTATAAGGCTAGCTGTAATGACATGCATCTTGTCACGGGGATGTGCTACGAAATTGTGAGACTTTCTCGCAATATTCCTGACCCTGCGCGTAAGGCATTATTCAAGTGTGGTTTGAAAATTGCTATAAACGCACATGACCAGTTTCTACGATCTGCTGATGGCTTGCTGGCAACCATAGAAAAGAGAACACCTGTCCTTGCTGGAGATGAGGTTGCTGTTCTTGAACATACCAAGCTGGAGGTAAGTGCGGAGAAGCGGCATACTGGAGACTTTAAGCGTAGACTTGAGTTGCTGTTACTCGAGACAGATTAGGACACATGACTGATATCCCTGAATGGGCTTCAAAAAAGTGGCTGAATTCCTAGCAAAAGCGAACCTGGGGGCAGGAGTTTAGCCATGGGGGTTGTCAAGCTCCATGACAGATGCGGTCTTGCGAGTGTGCTTTCATAACATCTACGACATCCAACTCTTTCAAAGTTCGTCTTTAGATTTTAACGGCGCGGAAAATTCCTTCATGAACTGGCCTTCAACTAAGCCTTGCCTCCTATTGTTCCGCCACGTCCGTCCGTTTCATCCACGCAATCGTACTCTGAATCAAGCTCCATACTAGAGTAGCCAAAGGCATTACAAAAATTGTTCCAACAACGCCCACGCATGCGGACATAGCCAGCACAGCAAAAAAGATCCAAACGGGATGTAGCCCAATTTTTTCCCCAACGAAATGAGGTGTTAGAAAGTTTGACTCAATTGATGATCCAATAAAATATAAAACCGTAATCATAACTATGCACATAAATGATAACCCTTGTGCAATAGCGAACAAAATCACCAATACAAACGCAACAAATATTCCTAAAAATGGGATAAATGTTAGTACAGCACTGATCATCCCCAGCAATACGAACGACTTCATCCCAATCGCCCACAATCCGATGCTATAAATGAACAGCACAATTGACGCCACTTTAAATTGCCCACTTACCTCATTTTTAATTGCGCTTTTGGCCCTTGGAAGTGCAAAATCCGTAAACGCCAATATTTTATCCGGCGTATACTCGCGGGTCTTGGCTGTACATTTCGGCCAATCTTTTACAAGGTAAAACGTCAAAATTGGCACCAAAAACAAAAACGAAAACATCCCAACCACAGATTTCGCCTTGGAGTAGATGGACCCTGCGTAGCGCCCCAAAGCCTCCGCAATGTCACCCAAGCTGGACATAATGTAATCGCGAATATTTTCTGCTTTTATTTCGATGGGCAAATGTATTCGGTCGCTTAAAGCGCTCAACTTTTTCGGAAACCAATCTGCTAAGAATTCTATGTTTGAATTTATGTTTTTTGTATAAAGGGATACATGCTTTTGAATAAAGAAAGAAACAAGACCAATAATAAACACAACGCTCACAACTACTGCAATCGTTAATAGCGCGGCCCCAATACTTCGCGGAATACCAAGCTTTTGCAGCCTGTTTACCCCAGGGTTCAATAAGGATGCCAACACAATGGCAAAAACAAACGGGCTTATCGCTGACGACAGCTTGGCATACAGCTGGCCCAACAATACTAACACTGCCAGTGAGATAATTGCAGCCCGAAATGCTTCTTCGCTTTTGTACAGTTTTTTTAGCATCAGCCTATTTTTTCCACGGAGCAATTTTGTTCAGCACATTGCGAATCATCTGTTTATACCCATCACTCTGCTGATATGGCGGCATAATCATGTTGTGCTCATAAGACAAGCTCGAGGTTTTAAACGGGGTATCTGGCACATCAGAAGACTTAAATGGGTTATCTGGCATATCGCTGTTTCCTCCTGTTTGAGAATTATCCTTTTGTCCCCCCCCTCCAGAATCGTCGTCTTGTTTGGGCTGAAACTCTCTCCCTTGCCTTCTCCTTGTTGAGTTTCGGCGACGCTTACCAGTGGACGCATTCGGGTTTAGTAAGTTAGGCACATTCTCAGCGTCGTAGCTTTCCTTTGCAGCATCTCTATACGCATCGAAGCTCGCAACCCGATTTTCATCTCGGTCTTCTACCCGATTGGTTCTCCGGTTTACATCCCGATCTGCTTTCCGACTTGCTTCCAGATTTACATCCCGATCTGCTTCCAGATTTACATCCCGGTCTGCTTCCAGATTTACAACCCGGTCTGCCTCCAGATCAACCCGACTTTCCTCCCGATTGGTCTTTATCTCTACTACCCGACTCTCCTCCCTGTTGTCATGCTCCCTCTCCCGGGGTTCAGCTTCTCCAGCATCCTCGCCACGAACAGACATCCCTTCTTGCCTTTCATTTACGCGCAAGGCATTCACTCGCTTATCGTGATGCCTATTGTCCTTATTTTTGTGCCGAAAATTATCACGCTGCCTCAAATTATACGGGGACCGGTTTCTTTTTGTGTAGAACACGTGTTGATTCTCGTCGATAAGCTTTTGAAAGCCTCCGTCACTTGTGGGGCCAGTATCTGCGCGCGCATCGGGTGCATCATCCTTCGTTAAGATTGCGAATGACTCCACATTTTCGTTCATTTGGATTTCAGGAAATTCCCAAATTTCATAGCTATTTTTTTCGCCAGCATTGCCCTTGTTGTCTCCCCTTTTGGTGGAAACTTTTTCGTCAGCGTTATTCTTGTTCCGTTCAACTGTGTCCTTAGTTGCTCCTTCGTTAGTAGCAGCTGTTCTTTCGTTAACAGCTGTTCTTTCGTTAGTATTACCCCTACGGCTTGTGTCGTTGTTTTCGTACCTGTTCCTTTTATTTTTGCCTTCTTTTTTTGATGCAGCCCCCTCTTTGGGCGTATTTTCCTGATTTTGCGAAGTACTTATGTCTTGCGAAGCATCTCTCTTTTGCGTAGGACCTCTATCTCGTTCAGCATCTTTCTTGTGCGCGGCGTCTCTATCTTGCACAGCGAACTTAACATGTTCATTCGCTTTCGTGGCTCCTTTATCTATTACACTTTTTCCCGCCGCGGCGTTCTCAGCAACATTCCCCGCATCCGTCTTATCTACTCCATTCTCAGCCGCTTTATCCGTTTTATTAAGGCCTTTCGTTTGTTTCCCCTCTTTCTTCTGATGCATTATTTTACGATTTTGCTCTTGATGCTTCGCGCTTTTTTCCTTATCTAACCCTGAATACGCCTTCCCCAGAGATATCGTTTCAACCTCCCCATGTCCATCGTCTATCCTAAAGTCTTCATCGCTTAAATTAGTATCTGCCAAAACAGTAACAATACATTGATGCATTTGTTCAATATTAATAAGCTCTCTCCGCTTCTTATTCAACAACACATCGCTAATAACCTTTGGCACATATACCTTTAGTGACTTCGCTTCTTCTGCGGCCTTTTCAAGTAAATTCAGCACGGTAGACACAAAATACGCCTGCGAGTACAAAATCCCGCGCCCCTGGCAATGAGGGCACCTCTCGCTGTATGTCTCCATCACGCTAGAACGAAGCCTTTGGCGGGACATCTCCAACAACCCAAACTGGCTTATATTCCCTGTTTGAATGCGGGCTCGGTCAGAGTCAAGTTCGGCACGAAAACACTTCTCGACTTGCTTCACGTGTTTGTTATCCCACATGTCAATAAAGTCGATCACAATCAACCCGGAAAGGTCGCGCAACCTAAGTTGTTTGGCTATCTCTTTGGCGGCCTCCAAGTTCGTCTTTAGCGCAGTCGAGTCAATGTGGCGTTCTTTTGTGGCTTTCCCAGAGTTTACGTCAATAGCAACCAGTGCTTCTGTTTGCCCAATGACGAGCGACCCCCCTGAAGCCAAAGGAACCCGAGGGCTTACCATTGCAACAATTTGGCTCTCTAAATTAACCGAGTTAAATAATGATACGTTTTGATCTTTGTATTGCTTAACCTTTTTTACTCCACTCGGAGATAATTGCTTCATAAATACGCGGACTTGCTTGTACGCTTCTGGCGTGTCCACTAATATCTCGTCCACATCTTTCTGGTAAAAATCGCGAACGACGCGCATTAATATGTCTACTTCTTCATGTATAAGTAAGGGGGCTTTTGATTCTAATGTTTTTGCCCTAATGCTATCCCACAGTCTCATCAAGTATTCGTAATCGCGACGAATCTCCGTCTTGGTGCGCTCTTGTCCTGCTGTGCGTATAATAACGGACATTTTCTCTGGGACTTCCATGTCTTTTAGGACATCCTTCAGACGCTGTCGGGTCTCGTCTTCGTGAACGCGCCGAGATATGCCGCCGCTACGTTCCCCTGCGTTTGGCATGAGAACGCAGTACTGTCCTGGTAAAGATAAGTAAGTCGTAAATGCAGCACACTTGTTTCCTCGCACATCTTTTATTGCTTGAACGAGGAGGACTTGCCTGTGATGAATTACTTCTTGCACACTGTAATGGCGTTTCTTTTCCTTCTTATGCGGGTTTTTCTCTTGTGAGGAGTTACTGGGAGATGTTGCTGAAGAAGGTGCGCTATCGGGATCATTTGGGAAAAAATTTCCTAGATCAGGGTATGCAAAGTGGTCAACATCCTCGTGACTAGACGTATTGGCTACGTCATCCATTTTTTCGGGATATTCCAAAATCTCGTCTTCGTCCTCTTCTGGTTGCGTGTCCTCTGCGGGAATTCTATAGTAGTCGGAGTGAATCTCCGAAAATGCCAAAAATCCATTTTTATCCCCACCATATTCGATGAATACAGCCTGAAGGGAGGGCTCTACGCGCACAACCCTAGCAAGGTATACATTGCCTTTGATTGGCTTTTTACCAAGTAACTCTGAATCGTAGTCAATAAGCTCATTGTCTTCTAAGATCGCTACACGCGTCTCTTCGGGATTTCGTGCAGTTATTAATATGCTTTTTGTCATTATAAATATTCTCCGATAGTATTTCTATACTGCTGACTCTAATGGAGCTAGCGTTGTTTGTAATTGTGATTGCCAATGATTACGGTTGGGCGCAAATGGCGCATTATTTCCAATCCTCGAAGGACTGATTATAAAAAATGGTAGCACAACCGAACCTAAAAACTCTGCGACTATGTAATTGTGAGAATTTGCTTGATTCCTGCGTCACCACGAGCGGCCTGCGGCG
Organism: Holosporales bacterium; assembly: GCA_031273545.1. Lineage (GTDB taxonomy): Bacteria > Pseudomonadota > Alphaproteobacteria > BNTO01 > BNTO01 > JAIRNK01. The sequence goes on along the minus strand of JAISRQ010000105.1, from coordinate 839 downwards.
GCTATCGTACTAGATAGTTACATTGCGGCCTAGTTCACAAGGCAAAAACACAGCGAGCGCACCCACTACTATTTTTTAGCAGTAATTCGAGTTTATGTAAATATCGTTGAAACTTTCGCTCATTTTTGATGAAGTTGCGTCTTGCTTTGAATGCGGGGAATGAATATAGACAGAAATTACCAAAGATTTCTAACTGAAAATTGAATAATAACAAGCATTTGTTTAGCGAATAAGTCAGTAATCATTTTTGAAAGGGATCGTAATATTAACAAAAAGATGTAAAACAAAATAAAACGTCAAGTTAACTACGCGCGAAATTTAACAGTGGGTTAATATCAAAATTATCTGCAGATTTAAGCGCTTGTATATACTTAGTCCTAACGTCTGAAGCGTTCGTCAAATTTTTGCTACCCCACGTAAACCGCTCGCCTCCGTTTCTCACCAAAATCAAATCAATGAGAAGTCTTGAACAGCGTCCGTTGCCGTTTGGAAATGGGTGGATGCAAACGAATCGGTGGCTAAATCTAACGGCCGCCTCATCTAATGAAAAAGAATCATGCTCTAATTGGAATACAAAATCATCGCACAGTATTTGAATTTCCTGCGGAATTCTCATCCATTCTACTCCAATATTTGTATTTATTGTCCTGAATTTTCCTGCCCATTTCCATGTTTTATTAAACATACTTTTGTGAACTTTTTTCAGAAAATCCACATTTATTACCAGCAGTTTTTTTGATTTGAATAGCCGACTTTCTGCTTCTGCAATGTTGTTCTGTTCCCACAAGTTAAGTTCTGCTTGTGTTTGTAAGTGAATAGGAATTAAATTGCGAATTTCC